>CALXAB010000039.1 GCA_944386175.1 uncultured Clostridia bacterium | reverse complement strand
CTACAGCCTAACCATCGATAACATACTAAACATAATAGTGTTGCTAATACTTGCAGGAGTAAGTATAGCAATGTTAACAGGAGAAAATGGAATATTAAATAAGGCAACAACAGCAAGAGAAAAAACAGATGTAGCAGAGGAAAAAGAAAAGATAGAATTATCAGCAATGGGAGCATTAGCAAAAAATGAAGGAAAAGGAATAAAAGAAGAATACTTAGAAGAAGAACTAACAACAAATATAGGAGCAAAAGGAGTAGAATATGAATTAAGTGGAACAGGACCATTTATAGTAAAATATATAGAAAGTGGAAGAAGTTATATAGTAAGAAAAGATGGAAGTGTAGAAGAGTATGTACAAATAACAAATATAGAACCTGGAAAATACTATGATACAGATACAGATATAGTAATAGGAGAATATGCAATAACAATACCAGGAGGAGCAACAATATCAAATATACCAGGAGAATATGAAAGTGTAGAAGATGGAATAGTAATATATATAACAAATGGAGAAGAAATAACAGACTGGAGTGATACAGAAACAATCCAAAAAACATATGACCAATTTGTATGGATACCAGTAGATAAAAAAACAGCAATAATAGAAGAAGGAAAAGAAATAAAAGGAAGTACAGATACAGAAAAATATACAAGTTTGAAAAACTATGTTTCAAATATTACAAGTCCAACAAATGGACCAAGTAAATATCCAATGGCAATAAAAAAAGCAGATGGAAAATATAGTGGAATATTATATGATTTTAAAGAAGAAAATGGAGCAGTAACAGTAACTCCACTAGATTATATAACAACATCAGATTTTAGAGAGCCAGACGATGCAAGGGATGATGTAAATAATAGTGATATAACAGAAGAAAGTATGCAAGAAGAATATAAAACAATGATAGAAAGAGTAGAAGAAAAAGGAGGATTTTGGGTAGGAAGATACGAAACAACAAATATGAATAGTTCTAGCTTTACAACAAATCCAATAAAAGTGATAAAAGGAATAACAAATGGAATAAGTGATGTAAAATGGTATAAAATGTATGAAGGGCAAAAAAAGTATAAAAATGCAAAACTAACAAATAGTGAAACAACAAGTAGTATGATATGGGGAAGTCAATGGGATCAAATAATGATATGGATGAGAGAAGTAAAAAATGAAGTAAATACAATAAATGGACAATATTATGTAACAAATGCAGTAGGAATGGGAAATTACGGAACAGGAGATAGTGATACAAGTATGACAGATCCAGTAGAAACAGGAAAAAGAGAAGAATATAAAGTAAAAAATATATACGACCTAGCAGGAAATGTAGCTGATTGGACATTAGAGGTCAACTCCTCTTCCTTTCGAGTGGGACGAGGTAACGACTACTACGCTGATATTGCCAGCTTCACTAGAGCGAGTGCTCGTTTCAAAATCTTTCCGTATTACTCAGATTGCAACGATGGCTCTAGGTCCACACTTTATTAGTAGCACTGAGTCCGGTACCCTCAAATTAATATTTAGTCATAAATCAAAATTAAATAGATAAGGTAGGTAGGAAACAATTTTGTTTCAAGTGGCGAAGGCACAAAGAAGCAAAATTGTTCCTACCGGACTAGTCCTACCAGGCTAGTCCATATTTTTTGCAAAAATAGAGAATAGAGGGTATATAATCTATAGACAAATCAAATGAACAAAAGAAAAATATCGAAATTAATAAAAAGGTTAATAAAAAAAATAGTCAAAAATATTGCATAATTTTAACAATAATAGTATAATAGAAAAGGAAGCATAATAATATTAAATATAAAAAATAAAAAGAGAGGTAAAAAAATGGATTATTTATATATACTAAGAGAAGCTTTAGTATGGATAATAACAATATTTTGGTTATATCAAATAATGGTAAGTTTATGCTCACTTGTAAAAATAAAAGATAAACCTTTAAAAGTAAAAAAAGATCACAAATTTATGGCAATAATTCCAGCACATAATGAAGAAATGGTAGTTGGGAACTTAATAGAAAGTTTAAAAAGACAAGACTATAACAAAGAATTATATGATATTTATGTAATAGCAGATAATTGTACAGACAACACAGCAAAAATAGCAAAAGAAGCTGGAGCAATAGTATATGAAAGATTTGACCCAAATAAAAAAACAAAAGGATATGCATTAGACTGGTTTTTAAAACAAAAAATACAAGAAAATGCAGATTATGATGCATTCTTTGTATTTGATGCAGACAATATAGTAGATAAAAATTTTATAAAAAATATGAATAAAAAACTATGTCAAGGTGAAGAAGTTGTTCAAGGATATAGAGATATAAAAAATCCATCAGATAACTGGATTACAGCCGGATATGCACTATTTTATTGGACAATGCATAGATTTTATCATTTAGCAAGATATAATTTAGGATTATCACCATTATTAAATGGTACAGGATTTATGGTAAAATTTGATATAGTAAAACCACAAGGATGGGATACAGTAACATTAACAGAAGATATAGAATTCTCATTAAAAAGAATAATACAAGGAAAAAGGTTAGGTTGGGCAACTGATGCTATAGTATATGATGAACAACCAACAGGCTTCAAACAATCTTGGTCTCAAAGAAGTAGATGGACAGTAGGGCATATGCAATGTATAAAAGAATATACAAAATCACTAGCTATATCAGCAAAAGAAAATAAAACAATGATGAACTTTGATGGATTTTTATATATAGTAGGAAGTATTCCTATGTTTATAATAACAATAGTTTTATTATTAACAAACTTTTTAATGTATGCAGGAAACGCAATGTCAAATGCTGAATTAATTGAGAATATTTTAAAATATTTAATACCTACATTCTTATTACCAATAGGTACAGCTTTAATAGCAATGCTTTTAGATGGTAGAGCTATAAAACCTATGATTAAAGGATTAATTTGTTATCCATTATTTATGGGTTCATGGATATTAATAAACTTTAAATGTTTATTCAAGAGAGAAACAACATGGGAGAAAATAAATCATTTAAGAAATATAAAAATTGCAGATGTTTCAGAAGAACAAATGGAAACTGTAGAAATAGAAAAAGTTTAAAAAGCAGGAAATTAAATTCTTGCTTTTTTAATTGTATGACAAATGAGTTTTCTATAATTTAACAAATTCTAAATTAATTTTAAGTTTTTTCACTTATACCTTGTTTTGCTTTAATAAGTAATTTAAAAAGAAGTTTTTCTAAAAATATTGCATTTTTTTTAGAAAAGATGTAATATATAGTTATTGATTGTCCGTTAGGAGGTACTATGAATACAAAGTATATTTTTGTAACAGGAGGCGTTGTTTCAGGTTTAGGTAAAGGAATAACAGCAGCATCAATAGGAAGACTATTAAAAAATAGGGGATATAAAGTAACTATACAGAAATTTGACCCATATATAAATGTAGACCCAGGAACAATGAACCCATATGAACATGGAGAAGTTTTTGTAACTGATGATGGTGCAGAAACAGACTTAGATTTGGGACATTATGAAAGATTCATAAACGAGAATTTAACACATAATTCTAGTATTACAATGGGAAAAATTTATTCAAATGTAATAGAAAAAGAAAGAAGAGGAGATTACTTAGGAAAAACAGTACAAGTAATACCACATATAACAAATGAAATAAAAGAAAAAATATATGGATTTGAAGAAAGTGATATAGATATTGTTATAACAGAAATAGGTGGAACAGTAGGAGATATAGAAGGATTATCAATAATAGAAGCAATAAGACAAGTAGGACTTGAAAAAAATCCAGAAGATGTTATATATATTCATGTAACATTACTACCATATGTTTTTGGATCTAATGAGATAAAATCAAAACCAACTCAGCATTCAGTCAAAGAATTACAAAGTTTTGGAATAAAACCGAATATTTTAGTATGTAGAACAGAAACTGATATTCCAGACAGCATTAGGGAAAAATTATCATTATTTTGTAATGTTAGAAAAACAAGTGTAATACAAAATAAAACAGCAGATTGTCTATATGCTGTTCCATTAATGCTAGAAGAAGAAGGATTAGCAAGAGAAATTTGTAATCACTTAAAATTAGAAAATTATGTTCCAGATAATGAAAAATGGGAAAAAATGATTGAAAATATAAGAAATATAGAAAAAGATAAGCAAGTAAACATAGCAATAGTTGGGAAATATGTAAAATTAGAAGATTCATATTTATCAGTTATAGAAAGCTTACACCACGCAGGTTTTGCAAATAGAGTAAATGTGAAAATAGAATTAGTTGACTCAGAAACTATAACAAGAGATAATGTAGAAGAAAAGATTGGAAAATTTGATGGAATAGTGGTTCCAGGAGGATTTGGAAATAGAGGAATAGAAGGAAAAATAGAAGCAATAAGATATGCAAGAGAAAATAAAATACCATTTTTAGGAATATGTTTAGGAATGCAAATGGCAGTTATCGAATTTGCAAGAAATGTATTAGGACTAAAAGATGCAAGTTCAACAGAAATAGATGAAAATACAAAAAATCCATTAATACACATAATGGAAACACAAAAAGGAATAGAAAAAAAAGGTGGAACAATGCGTTTAGGAGCATATCCATGTATTATAAAAAAAGATACTTTAGCAAGTAAAGTGTATGGAGAAGAAAAAATATCAGAAAGACATAGACATAGATATGAATATAATAATGAGTATAAAGAACAATTAGAAACAGCGGGAATGAAAGTATGTGGGACATCTCCTGATGGATTATTAGTAGAAATGATAGAAATACCAGAACATCCATACTTTATAGCTTCTCAATTTCATCCAGAGTTAAAATCAAGACCTAATAATCCAGCACCATTATTTGTAGGTTTAGTGAAAGCATGTATTGAATTTAACAAAACAATATAAAATTAATAAATTGTTTAAAAATGCATAAATTTATAATATTATTCAAATATCTAGTGCAAAAAAATAAATTTTTTAATAAAAAAGTATTGACAAAAGATATAAAAACATTTATAATTTATAAATGTTAGGAGCAATACTTTGCAGGTGTAGTTCAATGGTAGAACCTCAGCCTTCCAAGCTGATGACGTGGGTTCGATTCCCACTACCTGCTCCAATCCTATATTTAACTAAATAAATTTGCAGGTGTAGTTCAATGGTAGAACCTTAGCCTTCCAAGCTAATGACGTGGGTTCGATTCCCACTACCTGCTCCAATTTAAAATAACTTACGAATTATAAAAAGCTCGTAAGTTTTCATTTTATAATTTTTGTTGATGTTTTTCTATCAACTATACCTTGCAATTAGGTGATTTTTAGTAACATTTTTCAGTTAGTACACAATTCTATTAAATAAAATTTTTTTATCTATTAAGAAAGTTCATGCAGGCTTTTTCTAATAGATAAAAGTCATTACACACAATAAATCAATCAAGTATAAAAGTTTGGCCATTTAAATAATTTAAAAAGCCATTATCATTTTTAAAATTAAATTTTAAAATATAGCTACAAAGCATTTGATATTTTTTTTGAAACTTCTTATTAATCAAATTATTTCCATATTTACCATCACCAATAATAGGAAAACCAAGATATGCTAAATGAGCACGAATTTGATGCGTTTTTCCAGTTTCTATTTCAACATCTAAAAGGCAAGTATTATTATTATATTTTTCTATGATTGTATAAGTAGTAATGATTTTTTGATAACCCTTTTTAAAGTTATTACTAATATAAACTTGAGATTTTTTATTATCTTTAAACAAAAAAGCTTCACATCTTTTATAATTCTGTTTAGGTATTCCATAAACCAAAGCTTTATAATGTTTTTCTATTTCATGACATCTAAATTTGTCAAATAAAATATCCAAGCTTTCTTCATTTTTAGCATATAGAATTAATCCTGTCGTATTTCTATCTAATCTATGGCAGGGCATAGGTTTAAAACTATAAGATGAATATAGTTTATGAATAAGAGATGTTAGACTATTTTCACCAGTAACTTCGATATTATAAGGTTTATTAATAATTAAAATATTATCATCTTCATAAAATATATTTAAATTAACAGAAGAAGTTAAAATATTATCTGAAATATATACTAGAATCTCATCTCCAGTAAAAATATTTATATTTTCATTAACTCTTTTATTATTAACTTTTATATCTTTTTTTCTTAATGTTTTATATAATAAATTATTACTTAGATTAGGAATACTATCTAATAGAAATTTACTTAATTTTTTTCCATTATATTTTTTATTAACAATTAATTTTTTCATGCACATATTATATATCCAAAAGCTAGAATTTGCAAGAAAAAGTCATATATAATTAAGTAATGCATAAAATAAATGTGAACATTATGTGAAAAATAAAAAATAGTATTGACTTTTTCTAAAAAAAGGTATAAATTATTAGCAGTCGTTAGCAAAGAGTGCTAAAATAAAAAGGAGGTAATAAAAATGATTAAACCATTAGGAAGCAGAGTACTAGTAAAAATGAAAGAAGGCGAAGAAAAAACAAAAAGTGGAATAATATTAGGTTCTTCACAAGAAAAACAACAAATAGCAGAAGTTGTAGAAGTAGGACCAGGAGAATATTTTGATGGTAAATTACAACCAATGAATGTAAAAAAAGGAGATAATGTATTTATTAGTGAATATTCAGGAACAAAAATAAAATATGAAGGACAGGAATATACAATAATAAAAGAAGATGATATTTTAGCAATAGTAGAGTAATATAAATGTTAACATATTAAATACATAAAGTGAAAAGCAAATAATTATGACTAATAAATATAAGCTAATTAGTAAATATAATTAATATATTATTGATAAAAAATATATAATAAAATTATTAAAGAGAAAATATTTAATTATATATTAAATATCATAAATTAAAAACATATAAATTAAATATTATGAAGAAAGAAAGGATGGATAGAAAATGGCAAAAGTTATTAAATTCGGAGAAGATGCTAGAAAATCTTTATTAGAAGGAGTTAACAAATTAGCAGATACTGTTAAAGTAACATTAGGACCAAAAGGAAGAAATGTAGTATTAGATAAAAGTTTTGGTTCTCCATTAATTACAAATGATGGAGTTACAATAGCAAAGGAAATTGAATTAGAAGATAAATTTGAAAATATGGGAGCACGTTTAGTAAAAGAAGTTTCAACTAAAACAAATGATGTAGCAGGAGATGGAACTACAACAGCAACAGTTTTAGCTCAAAGTATGATAAAAGAAGGAGTTAAAAACGTTGCAGCAGGAGCTGACCCAATGGCAATAAAAAGAGGAGTAGATAAAGCAGTTGATGAAGCAGTTTCAGCGCTTAGAGAAATAAGTTCAGAAGTTAATGGTAAAGAGGATATTGCAAGAGTTGCAAGTATTTCAGCCAATGACGAAGAAATAGGAAAATTAATTGCTGACGCAATGGAAAAAGTATCAAAAGATGGAGTTATTACAATAGAAGAATCAAAAACTTCAAATACAGAATTAAATGTAGTAGAAGGTATGCAATTTGATAAAGGATATGTATCACCATATATGGTAACAGATACAGAAAAAATGGAAGCTGTATTAGACAATCCATATATATTAATTACAGATAAAAAAATAAGTAATATACAAGAAATATTACCATTATTAGAAGCTTTAATGCAACAATCTGGAAAATTAGTTATAATATGTGATGACATAGAAGGAGAAGCATTATCAACATTAGTATTAAATAAATTAAGAGGAGTACTAAATGTTGTAGCAGTAAAAGCACCAGGCTTTGGAGACAAGAGAAAAGCAATGCTTGAAGACATAGCAGTATTAACAGGAGGAGAAGTAATAACATCTGATTTAGGATTAGAATTAAAAGATACAACAATAGAACAATTAGGAAAAGCAAAACAAGTAAAAGTCCAAAAAGAAAATACAATAATAGTAGATGGTGCAGGAGATAAACAACAAATAGCAGATAGAGTAGGTCAAATAAAAGCACAAATAAACGAAACAAAAAGTGATTATGATAAAGAACAACTTCAAGAAAGATTAGCAAAAATAGCAGGAGGAGTAGCAGTAATTGGAGTTGGTGCAGCAACTGAAGTTGAAATGAAAGACAAAAAACTAAGAATAGAAGATGCATTATCAGCAACAAAAGCAGCAGTAGAAGAAGGAATAGTTGCAGGAGGAGGAACAGCATTATTAAATGTAATTCCTAAAGTAGAAAAATTAGTAGAAAAACTAACAGGAGGAGAAAAACTAGGAGCAGAAATAGTATTAAGAGCATTAGAAGAACCAGCTAGACAAATAGCAGTAAATGCAGGGCTAGAACCAGCAGTTATTATAAACAATATAAAAAATAAAGAAGTAGGAGTTGGATTTGACGCAGCAAAAGAACAATACATAGACATGAAAAAAGCAGGAATTGTAGATCCAACAAAAGTAACAAGAAGTGCATTACAAAATGCAGCATCAATAGCAGCAATGGTATTAACAACAGAAAGTCTAGTAACAGACGCACCAGAACCAAAAAACTGTAATTGTGGTGGTCACGAACCATCACCAACTGGAATGGACGGAATGTATTAATAGGGAATTGTGCCAAGAGGGACGGGCTATTTTGGCACAATTTATTTTTAATCTTTAAATTTTTTCATATAATAAAATTTTGTGCCAAAATAGCCCGTCCCTCTTGGCACAATTTATAAATTTATGTTATAATAAAAAACATGAATAGTAGAAATTATAAAAAGATAATACATAATTTAGTAGTTAATATACAAAATTTAATAAGAAAAAATCCTAAGAAGTTAAAAATTATATGTAGCATATTTATAATTATTATATTAGGAATTATTTTGATAAACTTTTATATACAAGAAAATAGTAAACAAAAATATATTGAATATAATGGTAAAAATCTAAATGAAAGCAAATATCCAGGATATAAAGAGTTAATAGATAAATTAGCAAAGGACCATCCTAATTGGACATTCGTACTATTTTATACTAGATTAGAATGGGAAGAAGTAATAAAAAACGAAGGACATTCAGATAATAGAGAAAATCCTTTAAATTTGATTCCTGATTCTTCTAAATATCCAGAAGATTGGAAATGTGAAATAGACAAAGATAGAACTTTTGATAATGGAACTTGGTTATGTGCTTCTGATAAAGCTATTAAGTTTCAGATGGATCCGAGAAATGTATTAAATGATGATAATGTTTTTCAATTAAAAGAATTAGGATATGTTGAAAATGCACAAACTATAGAAGGTTTACAAGAGATTACAGAGAATACTTTTTTAGAAGGTGAGAATATTGCTAATGCATTATTACAAGCAGGTAAAAATTCTAATTTAGATCCATATTTTATAGCTTCGAGATTAATTCAGGAGCAAGGAAGAAAAGGAACAGTGCTTTCTAGAGGATATGAGTATCAAGGACAAGTTGTATATAATCCATTTAATATAAATGCAACAGGAAACTCAAGTGAAGAGATAATTCAAAATGCTTCAGAGTATGCATATGAACATGAATGGAATTCATTAGAAAAAGGTCTTATTGGTGGAATTGATTTTATGAAAGACGGATATATAAATAGAGGACAAAATACATTATATTTACAAAAATTTGATGTAGTGAATCAAGATGAAAGTTTATATACTAATCAATATATGCAAAATTTGTTAGCTCCTCAATCAGAAGCAAGCAATATGTTGAAAATCTATCAGGCATCTAATACAGTTGAATCAGATTTAATATTCATAATTCCACTTTATGAAAATATGCCAGAAAATGTGTCAGAAAGATAAAAAATTGTGATATAATATTATTATATCACATTATTATATGCCACTATAGCTCAGTTGGTAGAGCAACGGATTCGTAACCCGTAGGTCAGCAGTTCGATTCTGCTTAGTGGCTCCAAATTCAAACAGCCTATGAACTGTAAAGGTTTGTAGGTCGTTTTTTAGGTCATTAAAATATATAGATTAGGAGTTGCACTTATACAAAAAAATCTATATTAAATGATTTAAACAGATTTAAGTTATTTTTATTTTTACAGACTAAATAACTTGTAAATTTTTCTAATTTAGTGTAAAATACGAATATAATGTAAATAATATACTAGGAGGAAAACAAGCAATGAGATTCGTAACAGACGAAGAATCAAAAAAAGAATACAAAGAATTTTTAGAAAACCATGAAAGATGTAATTTTCAACAATCATTAGAATGGGCAGAAGTAAAAAAACCAAACTGGAAACCAGAAGTAATATTAGCAGAAGATGATGACGGAAAAATAATAGGTTCTTTAAGTGTATGGATAAGAAAAATGCCAATCTTTGGGAATATAATGTATTCATCAAGAGGACCAGTATGTGATATACATGACTTAGCAGTTATGAAACAACTAACAGATGGAGCAAAAGAACTAGCAAAAAAATATAATGCAATAGTATTAAGAATAGAACCAGATATAGAAAGTGATGACCAACAATTCAGAGATATAGTAACAAGTTTAGGATACAAAATAAAAGATGATGCAAAAGACTTCAAAGATGAAATACAACCAAGATATGTATTCAGACTAGATATTAAAGATAAAACAGAAGAAGAAATAATGGCAGGCTTCAAACAAAAATGGAGATATAATATAAGGCTAGCCTCAAGAAAAGGAGTAACTATAAAAGATGGAACAAAAGAAGATTTAAAAGACTTTCATAAAATAATGATAGAAACAGGTGCAAGAGATGGATTTATTATAAGGCCATTAGAATATTTTGAAAAAATGTATGATTGTTTAGGCCCAAAACATATGAAAATATTAATGGCATATTATGAAGGAAAACCAATCTCAGGAGTAATACCAATATTTTATGGTAATAAAACATGGTATTTGTATGGTGCAAGCAGTAATAGTCATAGAAATTTAATGCCTAATTATTTATTACAATGGGAAATGATAAAAATGGCAATACAAAGAAAAGATGACATATATGACTTTAGAGGGGTATCAGGTGTAGTAGATGAAAATCATCCACAATATGGTTTATATAGATTTAAACAAGGATTTGGAGCTACATTTACAGAATTTATAGGAGAGGTATATATTCCATTTAAACCATTAACATATAAACTGTACAAATTTTCAGAAAAAGCATTTAGAACAATAAGACAATTAAAAATGAAATTAAAAAATAAATAAATGCAATATTAAAAAATGAAAACCTTATAAAAAGATAAAAAAGAAAAAGAAATTGTTAACAAATTTGGAGGAAAAGTGAAAAAATTAATAATAAATGTAAAAGATTTAAGACATAATATAGAACAAATAAAAAAATATGCCAGTAAAAGTGGAAAAAATGATAATGGCGAATATGTAAAAATAATCGCAGTTGTAAAAACAAACGGATATGGTTTAGGAATTGTTGAATATACAAAATTTTTAATTGATAATGGGATAGATTTTTTTGCAGTATCAACAGTAGAAGAAGCAATAAAATTAAGAAAAGCAGGAATAAAACAAGATATTTTAATGTTATCATCAACAGCAATAAAAGAAGATGTAGAATTATTGGTAGAAAATAATATAATTTTAACAATTGGTTCAACACAAGATATAGAAGTAGCAGAAGAAGTAGCAAAAGAAAAGAACGTAAAAATAAGAGCACATATAAAAATAGACACAGGATTTGGAAGATACGGATTTATTTACACCGAAAAAGAAAAATTAATTGAAAATCTAAAATTACTTCAAAATATAAAAATAGAAGGAACTTATTCACATTTTTCAATAAGTTTTTATGATGATAAGTATACAAAAAAACAATTTAGTAGATTTTTAGATATAATAGAACTATTAAAAATGAATGAAATAGAAACAGGAATGCTTCATATCTGTAACTCATCAGCATTTGCAAAGTTTCCTATAATGAACTTAAATGCTGTAAGAATTGGTTCTGCATTTCTTGGGAGACTATCATTTACAAATGCATTGGGATTAAGGAAAATTGGATATTTGGAAACAAATGTATCAGAAATAAAAACATTACCAGCAAAATTTAATATAGGCTATTCTAATACTTTTAAAACAAAAAAAGAGACAAAAATAGCTGTAATACCATGTGGATATAGTGATGGTGTTAATGTTACTAATGATAGGGACATGTTTAGAATGATAGATAAATTAAGATACATAGTAAGAGATGTAAAAGATTTTTTTAAAAAACAAGCCAAATATGTTAAAATAAAAGACAATAAATGCAAAATACTAGGGAGAATTGGAACATACCATATAATATGTGATATTACAGGAAAAGATATTAATATAGGGGATAAAGTAAAAATAGATGTCAACCCTAAATTTGTTGATTCAAGTCTAAGAAGGGAGTATATTTAAATGAGTGATAACAAAGAAGATTTAAATGAAGAAAAAATAAAAGAAAATATAGAAAATAAAGAGGATTTTGAATCAAAGCAGAAAGATAGCCAAGATAAAGAAAAAATTCAAGAAATAAACAATGAAGAAAAAGAAATCAAAGAAAGACAAAACGAAGAAATAAACAATGAAGAAAAAGAAATCAAAGAAAAACAAAACAAAGAAATAAACAATGAAGAAAAAGAAATCAAAGAAAGACAAAACGAAGAAATAAGCAATGAAGAAAAAGAAATCAAAGAAAAACAAAACAAAGAAATAAACAATGAGGAAAAAGAAAACAAAGAAAGCAAAGAAATAAATAACAAAGAAAAAGTTAATAACGAAAATAGTAAAAATAATAATGAAAAAACACAAGAAAACAGAAATAAAGAAGACGGATTTTTCACAAAACTATATAATTCAATTGTAAAAATAGAAAAATACCCAGATATGGCAGCACAAGGGCTTCCAAAAGCAATCTCATATATAACAAAGTTAGTAGTAATTTTAGCAATAGTACTTTGTTTAGGAATGGTATATCAAACACATGGAATAATTCAAGAGGGAATTAATTACTTGCAAAATGAGTTTCCAGATTTCTCATATAAAGAAGGAACATTAACTGTAAATTCAGAAGAACCAATAATAATAGAAGATAGTCCAGTAATGGGAATGGCGATAATAGATACAATAACAGAAGATGAAAACAAAGTAAATGAATATATCACATCAATAGAACAATCAGGAGATGGAATTGTTGTATTAAAAGATAGAGTTATTTTAAAAAATATATCAGTAACAGGAACAATCAATTATAATTACAAAGATGTATTAAACCAAATGCAAATACAAGAATTTACAAAACAAGATGTGATAAATTATGCAAATAGTACACAAATTGTAAATATATATATTAGCGTATTTATAACGATGTTTGTATATGCATTTATAATGTATTTTATAACAACAATAACAAATGCAATTTTATTAAGTATATTTGGATATCTAACAACTTGGATAGCAAAAATAAGAATGAGATATGTGGCTGTATTTAATATGACAATATATGCTTTAACATTATCAATTATATTAAACATACTATATGTTGCAATAAATATATTTATTAACTTTAATATAGAATATTTCCAAGTTATGTATGTAGCAGTAGCAGCAATTTATTTAGTAGCAGCAATATTTATATTAAAAGGAGAATTTATAAAAAAGCAACAAGAATTAATGAAAATAGCTGAAGTAGAGGCAATAGTAAAACAACAATTAGAAAGAGAAAAAGAAGATAAACAAGAAGATGAAAAAAGAGAAAAGGAAAAAAAAGAGAGAAAGAAAAAAGATAAAGAACAAGATGGCGAACAAGATAAATCAAAACAAGAACCGGAAGGTTCAAATGCATAATTTTTATATAATAATAAAAAATAATAGTATTAGATACAATTAAATAAATATATCAGAAAGGATTGAGAGAATAATGAGCCAAAATGAGAAAGAAAAAAATAAAGATAAAAAATTATTAATAATATTAGGTTCTGTAATAATATTATTGGCGATAATAACTGGAATAATATTTCTATATATGAATACATCAAAAGAAAATGACGAAAATACACTTGCATATACTGATTTAATCAAAGAAATGTCATATGGAAATATAGAAAAAATAGAAATGACAGTAGGAAGTACAACTGTTAAAGTAAAAATGAAAAATGTAGAAGAAGAAAAAACATCAATAGTACCAAATACAGAAAGCTTTATGGATTTAGTACAATCTAAAGTTGCAGAAGGAAATGAAATAGAATTAATACAAAAACCAAAAAGTATTTTAGCACAAATTCCTTCAGTAATAATATCAATATTACCAACAGCTATAATGCTTGCATTATTTATAATGATATTTAAAATGCAAGGATTGGGAGAAAAAGGAAAGGTATATGATGATACAGAAAGAAAAACAAAAGTAACATTTGATGATGTAGCAGGGTTAGACGAAGAAAAAGCAGAATTAGTAGAAATAGTAGACTTTTTAAAAAGACCTGAAAAATTTGTAAAAATGGGTGC
>CALXAB010000038.1 GCA_944386175.1 uncultured Clostridia bacterium | reverse complement strand
CGTTAGAAAGAACGTCCCCTAGCGTTGCCAAAATAGCCCGTCCCTAATGGCAATTTCAAGGAACGTCCCCTTAAGAAGAACGCCCCCTATTTAAATCTTGTTTATCAATAAAGCCCTTATTATATAAATCTTTTATATACATAATTAAAGAAAAGATAGTTGCTGTTAATGCTAAGCAATATAACCAAAAACCTAATGTAGAATAGAATTCAGGTAAATCAAATTGTTTAATTAAAAGAGAAGCTACTATAGCAAAATATAATAATACAGTAGATAATTTTCCGTACCATTTACTATAGACAACAACATCTTTTCCATAAAGGAAAGAAGCACCTATTATCATTATAAATTCCTTAGATAATACTATTATTAGAATCCAAATAGGAATTATATGTGCAAGTGCAAGAGATGCCAAAGTTGATATTTGTGTTAGTTTATCAGCCAATGGATCCATTAGTTTTCCAAAATTTGATACAAAATTATATTTTCTAGCGATAAAACCGTCAGCTACATCAGTAATAGCTGATATAGTAAAAAATATAAAAGCTAATATATAGTTACCAGTAAAAATATAAAATATGATTACTGGTATAAATATAAATCGTATTATAGTTAATGCATTTGGTAAATATTTTAACATTTTTTTCTCCTAAATAACTTCAAATTTTAATTCATTATTTTGTAAATCTACATTTACAGTTTGACCATCTAATAGTTGGTTTCTTAAAATCATTTCAGATAATTCATCTTCAACATATCTTTGAATAGATCTTCTTAAAGGTCTTGCACCAAATTTTATATCTGTTCCTTTTTCTAAAATATAATCTTTAGCCTTTTTAGAAAATTCAATTTTTATATCTTTGTCAGATAAAGCCTTAACAGTATCTTTTAACATTAAATCAACAATTTGTAATAATTGTTCTTTGGTTAGAGGATCAAATGAGACAATTTCATCAACCCTATTTAAAAATTCAGGTCTAAAAACATCTTTTAAACTATCCATAACTTTATTTTTATCTACAGTTTGTTTACCAAATCCAATAGAATTAGTATTTAAATTAGAACCGGCATTTGATGTCATTATAATAATTGTGTTTGAAAAACTAACTGTATTTCCTTGGCTATCTGTTAATTTACCATCATCTAATACTTGTAATAAAATATTAAATACATCTGGATGAGCTTTTTCTATTTCATCTAAAAGAATAATAGAATAAGGTTTTCTTTTAACTTTATCTGTTAATTGACCAGCGTCATCATATCCTACATATCCAGGAGGTGCACCTATTAATTTAGAAGTTGAATGACTTTCCATATATTCAGACATATCAATTCTTATAATAGAATCTTCAGAACCAAACATTTCATATGCTAAAGATTTAGCAAGTTCAGTTTTTCCAACACCAGTTGGACCAACAAATATAAATGAAGGAGGCCTATTAGTACTTTTTAATCCAGCTCTATTTCTTCTAATTGCTCTTGAAACAGCATTAACAGCTTCATCTTGACCAATTATTCTTTTATGAAGATTAGTTTCTAAATTTAATAGTTTTTGTGTTTCAGCTTCTGTTATTTTTTTAACTGGAATTTTAGTCCAACTTTCAATAACATTTGCAATATCTTGAACAGTAAGTTGTTTTAATTTCATTTTACTATTTAATTTATCAATTTCTTCAATTAGTTGACATTCACGTGTTTTTAAATCAGCAGCTCTTTGATAATCTTCTGTTGAATCTGCAGCAATTACTTCTTCTTTTTCATTTTGAACTTGAATAAGTTCTTGTTTTAACATTTCAAGCTTAAATAATTGTTTATTTTCTAAATTAATTCTAGAACAAGCTTCATCTAAAATATCTATTGCTTTATCTGGTAAAAATCTATCATGAATATATTTTTCAGACATAATAACAGCTTGCTTAATTACATCAGATGAGATTTTTACCTTGTGATATTCTTCATAATATTTTTTAATACCTTCTAATATTCCAATAGAATCATCAATAGTAGGTTCTTCTACTAAAACTTGTTGGAAACGTCTTTCTAAAGCAGAGTCTTTTTCAATATATTTTCTATATTCCTTTAAAGTAGTAGTACCAATCAATTGAATTTCTCCATTAGATAGAGCAGGTTTTAAGATATTTGCAGCATTCATAGAATGTTCACCATCACCTGCACCTATAATGTTGTGAATCTCATCAATAACTAAAATAATATTTCCATATTCTTTGCATTCATCAATAATACCCTTCATTCTTGATTCAAATTGACCTCTAAATTGAGTACCAGCAATAACAGCTGTCATATCTAGTAAGTAAACCTCTTTGTTTAAAAGTTTTGCAGGCACATTTTTATTAGCAATTTTAATAGCTAAACCTTGTGCTATAGCAGTTTTACCAACCCCAGGTTCACCGATTAAGCAAGGATTATTTTTCGAACGTCTATTTAAAATTTGTACAATTCTTTGAATTTCTTTATCTCTACCTATAATAATATCTAACTCATTATTTTTAGCTTTGTTAGTTAAATTAGTTCCAAAATTATCTAGAAACTTTTTCTTCTTACCTTGTTTTTGATTTTTCTTTTTTTCAACTCTTACTTTTTTTCTTCCACTACTAGTTTCTGGATTTTCTTGTTCAGCATTTTTATTTGAACCGAACATGTTTGAAAATATTGAACCTATTGGAATTGCAGTACCAGATATTTTAGGACCATTCTCATTGTCTGGATCTGTAGTATCAAAAGTAATTGCACCTTCCATATTTTCTATATCATCTAAATTAATATTTGAAGCTAAATCCTTAAAAATATTTTCAAATTGTTTTGACATATCTGTAAAATTAATATGATCTTTTGCTAATATATCTTGTTGATTTGATAATATTTCAGTAGCATTTAACCCTTTTTTCTTGGCACAATCATAACAATAACCTTCCATAGATTCTTTGCCATTTTCTATTTTTTTATAAAAAAGTATTGCTGGATTTTTATTACATTCTGAACATAACATACTTTAAATTCCTCATTTCTAATAAAATTATACAATATATATGATACCTTAAAAATACCTAATAGTCAATAAAATAATGTGTTTTTTATGTGAAATCTTGTTACAATTCAAATGGACAATATGGATAATATGAAAATGAATTAAAAAAACCATCAACTAGTAGGTTTAAATTAAAAAAGTAAAATAATTTAGTATTGAAATAATAAAAATGAAATGTTATAATAAATCAGATTTTAAATTGCATTATGAGAATATTAAAATTATACAGCTAAATATGTGTAAGTTAAAAATAAAAAACCACAATTTAGATTATATATTCTGAAAGGAAAAAATAAATTATGAAAGTTACATTACCAGAGAAATTTAAAATGAAGAGAAAAGAATTAATAATATATCTAGTTATAATATTTATATGTATAATATCAGTAATAACAGCTTTTTATGTACAATTTTATGGAAGAGTTGATTTTGGTAAATTATTAGGATTAGACCAAAGTGAGAATATTTTTGGAACAAAAACAGAAGAACAAATTGAAACTATAGAGTTAGGATTTGAAAATATATTTGATAATAAAATATCTTATTCAGAAAATGTAGAAAGCAAAAAAGCTGATAAAGAACAAGATATTGTATATACAAAATATAGTAAAGAAGAAGCAGAAGTAAATAATTATGAAGTAAATATACATATACCATATATAAATATTGATAATGAAACTATTGCTAAATATAATGAAGAAATAGAAGACTTCTATAAAAAAGCAGAAGAAATTTTAAAAAGTCAGAATGAAAATATTATATATACTGTAGATTATACTTCAAATATACAAAATGGTATATTATCATTAATGATACGTTCTAATTTAAAAGAAGGTACAAATGCCCAAAGAGAAATAATTCAAACTTATAATTATGATTTAAGAAATAATAAGGAAATAACTTTAGAAGAAATTTTAAAAATTATAGATGTTGATACTCAAACAGCACAAAATCAAATAAATGATAAGATTAAATCTGAACAAGATAGAGTAGAAGAGTTAAAAAGTCTAGGATATAATATTTATAGTAGAGATAGACAAAGTGATATATATAATTTAGAAAATATTAGCGAGTATTATATTACAAGTAATACTTTATATGTAATATTTGCTTATGGAAATAATGCAAATACAAGTGAGAAAGATGTAATCGTTATATAAAAGTGGAGTATTAAATGGAGGAAAAATGGAATTTATAAAATTAACTAGTAATTATTATCTAGAGATAAAAAAAGACAATAAAGATATAGAATTAGCACTTGATATAACAAATATAAAATTAAAAAATATAAAAAAGAATAAAATCTTTATGTTAAAAATAGATTTTAATACATTTATAAAAGATGATTATAAAAAAATATTAAAACATTTAATTTTTATAAAATCTATGCTTCCAATAGATAAAATAGGAATAGAGAAAGACTCCAAAAAAGTAGTAGGTTATTTAATAAATTATGATGAAAACAATCAGTCTCATAATGATTTTATATCTGCTATACGTGCGATATTTTATAATAATCGTTATGATAGATATAATTATATATATGATACTGTTTGTGATTATCTTGATAGCTTTTTCTATGGAAAAAATTTATGTGACTTTAAAAATAATAAATGTGGAGAGAAAAGAAATACTAATTCAACAATAGGTTGTTGTCGACATTTTAAGATTAAACTATTAGGACCTTTAACAAAACTTGTACCATGTGAACATTTAAAAGAAGATTATACATGTGGTGCAAAATGTATATCATGTAAGCTATTTACATGTGATTATTTAAGAAAGAAAGGCGTAATTTTTAAAATTAAAGATATTTTATTACTAGATGTATTTTTTAATCCAATCCAAAAATATTTTATAAAATATATGGTATTTACTACTAAAGAAAAGATTCTAAAGAGACTAATGATATTTTAATGAATAATTTGTGCTTATATTAATTTTATATGCATTCATTGTACAAAACATTTTTAATACAATAGGAAACATTATGAAACTTTAAGTTACTTAGGTACAAAGTGAAAATAAACAATTTTTATTTTCAAAAGAAAGGCTAACTTTCTTATTGCATAAAAAAGAGAAACTTTTTGAGGTTTCTCTTTTTTGAAAATAAAAGGGGATGTTTTCGTTTTTAATCAGTATTACTTTAACTGATTATGAATATATTATAAATAATGTTTTTGTCCATTTTGTGAACTCAAAGTGAAAACAATATTAATTATGTAATAAATAATAAAGAGATAATATAAAATCAAAATATTATCTCTTACTTATAACTTCTAAAATATAAACTAAGGTTGTTCACCTAAAGTCAAAGTGATTTCACTTTCTTTACCATCTCTATTAATTTTTAATTTTAATTCATCACCAATTTTATGAGAATTTTTAATTTCATTTAATTCATCCATAGTTTTTATTTTTTTGCCTTCAGCTTCTATAATTACATCACCAATTTTTAATCCAGCTTTTTCAGCAGAAGAGAAGTTTTCTATATCTTTAACATAAATTCCTTCAACTAAATTATATTTTTCAGCTGTTTTATCGTCTATTTCCATTCCAGTGATACCAATATAAGGTCTTTTAACTTTACTATATTGAATCAACTGAGATGTTATATCAGTCGTAGAATTTATAGGAATAGCAAATCCCATACCTTCAATACCTTCACCTTGAAGTTTTAAAGTGTTAATACCTATAACTTTACCTTCACTATTTACCAAAGCACCACCACTATTACCAGAGTTAATTGCAGCATCAGTTTGAATTAAAGTATAAGTTTTACCATCTGAATCCGTAACTTGTCTGTTAACAGCACTAACAATACCAGCTGTTACACTATCTTGCATACCTAAAGGACTACCAACAGCCATTGCGAATTCACCTACTTTAATACTATCAGAGTCAGCAAATTCAGCTTTAGGTAAATCAGTTTTGTCAATTTTTATTACAGCTAAATCGGTTTGCTCATCTTTTCCAACAATTTTAGCTTCATACTCAGTTTCATCATTAAATAAAGTTACAGTAACCTTTGTTGCTTCAGATACTTCATAAAAAGAATTTTCAGAAGATGTAGCAACAATATGATTATTTGTCAATATATAACCATCATCACTTATTATAATTCCTGAGCCTGAAGCAGTAGCAGTTGAAGTAGAAACTTGATTTCCAAACATAGACATCAAAGAATTAACATTATATTCAACTTTAATACCTACAATAGATGGTAATATTTTATTAGCAGCATATATAGATGTATCAGAATAGTTAGATAAAGAAGTTTGACTAACTAAACCAGAATTGCTAGTATTAGGCGTACTATATTTAGAATTATTTTCACCAAGAATACTATTCCTTATTGTAGGTATTCCAAAACATGTTCCAATAACTACTGAACATCCAATAACTCCACTAAAAAATGGTAATAAAATACCTTTACCAAAACCAACTTTAGTTTTAGAACTTTTTTCGCTACTAGACATTGTTTTATATGTAGTAGGATTTTGTACTGTTTTAAAATTACTTGTATTGTTTTTTTCTTTCTCATTTTCTTCCATAATTAATTCATTCCTTTCTAGTTTAAGATCTAATCGAAAATATAAATTTTGACTTTATAAAATATATATTTTACTAAATTCAATGATATAATACACTAGAATTGTGAATTATGTGTGAAAAAAATAAAAAAATTTGAAGTAATTTTTAATAATTGTTGAAAAAAAACATTTAAAAATATATAATAAAAAAGAAAATAAAAAATCTTGTTTTGTATAAATATACATTAAAAATATTAGAAAAACAATTTCAAAAATACAAGGCAAGTATAAAAAAGAAAAAGGATGAGATGTATGAAAAAACAAAGAGGTGTAACATTAGTAGCATTAGTTATAACAGTAATTTTGCTATTAATACTTGCAAGTATAGGATTTTATTATGGGAATAATGTAATAAAGCAAGCAAATTTAGAAAGTTTAAAAACAGATATGTTGTTAATACAAGCAAAAGCGAAAGAATATGTAGAAGAAGCAACTTTCAAAATGGGAATAAATCCAGATGACGCAAAAAAAGAACAAGCAAGAGAAGAAGTTTATATAACAATGGCAAAATTAAAAAAACTTAGTCAAGCAACAACTGAAGACAGTTTGAATATACCAAACGGAATAACAACAAATGACAACTTTTATTATGTAACAAGAGAAGCCCTAAAAGAAATGGGGATAGAAAATATTGAAACTGGAGAAAATGCTGGAGAATATTTAATTGAATTTGATGAAAATAATGCAACAGCAGAAATATATAACACAAAAGGATATGGTGGAAAATATTCACTTACTGAAATAGATAAAATTGAGGAATAAATATATAAGGTTACATACAAAAGTATGTGCCCTTTTGTTATATATTAGGAAACAATATGGAACTTTAAGTTACTTTAGAAGCATATGCAAATTGAAAGGACTGATATTAAATGAAAGAAAAAGAATTAGAAAGACTAACAAATTTAAAATTAATAGAAAAAGATTTATATAAAAAAGGATTTAAAAATATATGTGGAATAGATGAAGCAGGAAGAGGACCACTAGCAGGTCCAGTAGTAGTTGCAGGAGTTATAATGCCAGAAAATTCAATGATAGAAGGGGTAAATGACTCGAAAAAAGTATCAGAAAAAAAGAGAGAAAAATTATATGATTTAATATTAGAAGAAGCTATAAGTTATTCTGTTGCAATTATAGGACATGATGTTATAGATGATATAAATATATTAAATGCTACTAAAAGAGGAGTAACACAAGTAATAGATGGCTTAGATATAAAGCCAGAACTTATTATAATAGATGCATTAGAACATATAGATACTAGAGGAATACCTTATGAGTCAATAATAAAAGGAGACGCTAAATGTTATAATATAGCGGCAGCTTCTATTATAGCTAAAGTAACAAGGGATAGAATAATGAGAGAATATGACGAAATATACCCTCAATATGGATTCATAAATCACAAAGGATATGGAACAGCAAAACATATTACTGCAATTAAAGAATACGGATTATGTCCAATACATAGAAAAAGTTTTACAAAAAACTATGTATAAATCTGTAAAGGAGGAGTAAGTTAATGAACATACTAGATATAATCGAAAAAAAGAGAGATAAAAAAGAATTGACAAAAGAAGAAATAGAATATTTTATAAAAGAATATACAAATAATAATATAGCAGACTACCAAATGGCAAGTTTAATAATGGCAATCTATTTAAATGGAATGACAAATAAAGAAACAGCAGACTTAACATTAGCTATGGCACATTCAGGAGAAATTTTAGATTTATCAGTACTAAAAAAGCCAATAATAGATAAACACTCAACAGGGGGTGTAGGAGATAAAGTTTCTTTAGTATTACTTCCACTAATTGCATCACTAGGAATACCAGTAGCAAAGATGTCAGGAAGAGGATTAGGATTTACAGGAGGAACAATCGACAAATTAGAATCTATTCCAGGATATCAAACTAATATAGATATCAACAAATTTGTACAAAATGTGGATAAAATAGGTATAAGTATCATTTCACAGACATTAAACTTAGCACCAGCAGACAAAAAAATATATGCATTACGTGATAGTATTGCATGTGTAGAAAGCATACCATTAATAGCTTCAAGTATCATGAGTAAAAAAATTGCAAGTGGAGCAAAAGAAATAGTATTAGATGTTACAGTTGGAAGCGGAGCTTTTATGGAAAATAAAGAAAACGCTGAAAAACTAGCAATGCAAATGGTAGACATAGGAGAAAAGGTGGGAAGAAAAACAGTTTGTCTATTAACAAATATGGATGAACCTTTAGGGTATGCAGTTGGCAATACTTTAGAAGTTATAGAAGCAATAAACTTTTTAAAAGGAGAAAAAATAAAAGATTTAGAAGAAATTGTGTTACAAATGGGATATCATATGTTATTAAGAGCAGGAGAGGCAAATAGTTTTTCAGAAAGCAGTGAAAAATTATTAGAAAATATAAAAAATGGAAAAGCATATGATAAATTTATAGAACTTGTAGAAAATCAAGGTGGAGATATTTCATATATAGATAATCCATCAAAATTTGAAAAAGCAGAATATATAGAACCAGTATATGCAAAAAAAGCTGGATATGTTACAAAAATAAATGCCAAAGAAGTAGGAAAATTAGCATGTTATTTAGGTGCAGGAAGAATAAAAAAAGAAGATAAAATAAATCCAAGGGTTGGTATTGTTTTAAATAAAAAAGTTTCTGATAAAGTGAAGGAGAAAGAAATATTAGGTTATATCCACTCTGATGATAAAGAGAAGTTAAATAATGCAATAATAGAATTAGAAAAGATAATTAATATTTCAGATAAACATGTTGAACAAAAACCAATGCTTTTAGGAGTAATAAATAATGGTAATTTATAGAAATATTACGTAAATTGAAGTTATAATTACTACCTGTATCAAGTATAGTATAGCAATTGTAAATTATGATCAGAAAAACCAATAAAAAACATTTGAATTTTTTAATAAATATGTTATAATATAGTAGAGATTTTAGAAAGGATCTGAGGTAAATGAGAAAAAATAAAGAAATGAATAAAGAGATTAATAAGGAAAAAAGAAAATATGATAAAGGACAAATATTCATAAAAGTAATGGCAGGAATATTAGCACTATTAATGGTAATAGCAACTGGTGCATCATTCATATATGCGTTATTAGGATAATAAATTATAACAAACATATCATGAACAAAGAGGAGTAACAAATGGTAATAAATTTAGGAATGAATTGGGAAAATTTTTATAGAGATAATATATTGACATATATAAAGTCATTACAAGAAAATCCATTTGAATTAATAACTTTAATATTAGATATAGCAATAGTAATATTTTTAGTATATATGTTTTTTAAAGCTGTAAAAGGTTCAAGAGCATGGCAGTTAATTAAAGGAATAGCACTTTTTATCATAATCACATGGATAAGTGGATTATTAAATTTAAAGATATTAAATTGGATATTAACAGGAATAATGAATTTAGGAGTGGTTGCAATAATTGTTATATTCCAACCAGAGTTGAGAAGAGGACTAGAGCAATTAGGAACAAATAAATTTACTAAATTTTTTGGAATAGACAAAGATATATCTACAAAAACAAAAGAAGATATGTATAAAATTGTAATTGCAGCAACAGAGTTATCAAAAGCAAAAACAGGAGCTTTAATTGTTATAGAAAGAGATATAAAAATACAAGATATCATAGCAGGCGGAATACCAATGAATGCAGATGTATCACCACAATTACTAGTAAATATATTTGAACCTAAAACACCATTACATGATGGTGCGGTTGTAATATCAGGTAATAAAATAGCAGCGGCAGCATGTGTATTGCCATTAGCAGATGATAAAGATATAGCAAAAGAATTAGGAACAAGGCATAGAGCAGCTATTGGAATATCTAAAGAGTCTGATAGTATAGTTGTAGTTGTTTCAGAAGAAACAGGTAAGATATCAGTTGCAAAAGATGGTACATTAATTGCAGATTTAAGAGAAGATGTATTAAAAAAGATACTAATTAGTAATGTTGTAACAAAAAGATTTGCAGTTGAGAAAAAAGAGAGAAAAAATAGATTAAAAGAGTTAAGACAAAAATTGAAAAAAGAAAAGAAAGATGAAAAGGAAGAAATAAAAGAAGAAACAAATAAATAATTATAAAATCCCATTTAGAATATTCCTAAATGGGTATTTTTCTTGAATAGAAAAAATCAGGTTTTTTTTGAAAATAAAATTGTTTATTTTCACTTTGTGCCTAAGTAACTTAAAGTTTCATAGTGTTTCCTATTCAAGAAAATCGCTTTGATCTAGCTAATGCACACAAATTTTACTAAAGTAAAATTTGGTATAATATTAACTATTATACACAGATAAATAAGGAGAGGATTTATAAGAATGAGAAATATAAAATTAATAATAGAATATGACGGAAAAGAATTTAATGGCTGGCAAAAACAACCTAATAAACTTAATATACAAGGAACAATAGAAAAAGCAATAGAACAAATAACAAAAGAAAAGGTGGAATTAATGGCTTCAGGAAGAACAGATGCTGGTGTACATGCTATACGGTCAAGTAGCAAACTTTAAAACTAATTCTAATATACCTATTGAAAAATTTGCTATTGCAATAAACAGCAATTTAAAAAAATCTATTATTATAAAATCAGCAGAAGAAGTAGACGAAAAATTCCATAGTAGATTATCATGTAAAAAGAAAACATATAGATATGTTATAAACAATTCTAAATATGGAACAGCAATTTATAGGAATTTAGAAACTTGTATAAAAGAAAAATTAGATGTAGAGAAAATGCAAGAAGCAGTAAAATATTTTGAAGGTGAACATGATTTTAAAGCTTTTAAGGCAAGTGGTACAAGTAGTAAAAGTAGTGTTAGAACTATTTATAAAGCAGAAGTTATAGAAAAAGAAAATGATAGAATTTATATAGAATTAACAGGAAATGGATTTTTATATAATATGGTAAGAATCATAGTAGGAACATTAGTGGAAGTAGGTATAGGAAAGCTAGAACCCCAAAATATTAAAAAAATTATAGAATCAAAGGATAGAAAAAATGCGGGAAAAACATTGCCTCCTCAAGGGTTATATTTGTTAAAAGTTGAATATTAATATATTTCATATTCAAAAAAATCAAAAAATTTTCTAACAAAAATAATTGTTGTGATATGAAAAAAATCAATTTTCTTGTATCACAACAATAAACATGAGTAATATCAGTTATTTCAAATATTAAAAATTTTGATTATGTTCATTTTGATGGTTTTAATTAATTTTTAGTTTCTCAAATTTATTATGAAATTCTAAATTAGCTTTTTTTAAATTAATAGGTTTTAAATTTTTATTAGTAAAACAATGTTTAGTTTCAGCTACAATTACAGTATTGCCAGTAGCTTTATCTATTACATCATAACTAATTGTTAATCTAACCCCTGAATATTCTTTTACATATACTGTAATTAATAAAGTGTCTCCGAAAGTAACGTGATGTTTGTATGCACAATTTACATTTAATACTGGAATAGTTATATTTTGGTTTTCAAAATCTGAAAAAGGCATTCCTTCATTACCTAAAAAGAAACAACGAGCTTCTTCTAAATATCTTATATAATTAGAATGGTGTACAACACCCATCCTGTCAGTTTCATAATAATTGATTTTTCTTTCATAAATATTAGTATTCATAAGTCAACTCCTTGTATAAAATTTTTTAAAGATAAATTCATAAAAATATTCTTCCTATTTTTATATTCACATTATACTATATACAATTTGCTTTTTCAACATTTTATAATGACTAAATTTAAGTGTATATATAAATATATTAAAAAATACTGAAGATTAAAAGATAATTGTAACTTTAATTATAAGATGTAATGGCATAATGCAATATTTTGAATGGCATATGGAATGTAATCAAAATTTATGGAATGACATTTCAGAATTTGTAAGAGGCGTAATCTAACAGGTGTAATTTCTTAAAAAATATTAAAAAAACTATTGACAACAAAAAAAAAATAGTTTATACTTATACTTGTCTTAGCGATAAGTATGCTCCCTTAGCTCAGTTGGTCAGAGCAACCGGCTCATAACCGGTGGGTCCAAGGTTCGAATCCTTGAGGGAGCACCAACTTTTTTTATGGGTAGGTGGCCGAGTGGCTAAAGGCGGCAGACTGTAAATCTGTTCTCATTTGAGTACGAAGGTTCGAATCCTTCCCTGCCCACCAAAATACAAGGTAAACTTGTATTTTATTTTAAAATTAAAAAACAAACATAAGTTTTAGGTAATATAATGAATTTTATTACAAATATAATGAAGTATGTAATAAATATAAGCAATATAAGGTAAAAATATAATAGAAACGCGGGTATAATTTAGTGGTAGAATGTCATGCTTCCGACCTGATAGCGAGGGTTCGATTCCCTCTACCCGCTCCAATTTATATTAAATTATTAAAATTTATAAAAAGTTATAAATAGTTAAAAAGCTTTAAAATACTATATTGTAGGCTTTTATTTTTTTGTACTTTTTTATAAAAATTTATAAAAATCCTTTAAAAGTTGATAAAATTACTTTGAAATCACATTGAAAAGATGAAAATAATTACATTGAAATAAAAATTACGTTGAAAAGTTTAAGTTGTATTCTCCCCAATATACTAATTTACTTTATAGCGATACAGTAATATATTGTCAATGAAGAAAATTTATAAAATGATTAGCTTCGTAGACTTGCTTCTTTATGCAATTTTCGTAATTGACAATATGATGAGTTTTTATAATGGCAATAGGTGTCTAACATAAAATGTGTTAGACACCTTAGTTACAAAAAAATATCAATTAAAATAGTAATTTCAAAGGATTTTAAGTTTTGCAATTTATGTAAATATATGTTATAATATATGGTAGTTTCGTACATACAGCGAATAAAATATAAAAAGGAGGAATGCGGAATGTATGAATATGCACCGTGGGCAACAAATGTATTGAAACGGATACTCTCAATTTCTTCAAAAAGTTTGCCTATTTTAGACTTACAATTTGGAGGTGCTTGTAACCTGAATTGCATTTATTGCGACACACCAAAGTACAAATATCCATGTCTGCTTGACTTGGAAGCCATTGAAAAAATCATAAGTAATGGTAATATTCAGTGGGTCTATGCTTGTGGTTTAGGAGAGCCTACAGTAAAAGGTAGTAATGGCTATGCATTTAAAAAGGTTTTGGCTATGTGTAAGGCAAATTCCGTTAAGATATCTGTTTTCAGCAATATTGTCGATTTGGATGATGAGCTATTGCAGTATATTGATGACGGAACATTGCACGTTCTGTTCAAGCTCGATAGTTTTGAACCAGATGTAATGAGTTATCTTTATGGAGTAGATAGGATTGAAACTATCCTACAGAATTATGAAAAACTAAAAGAGGTAATTCATATCAAGAACGGGACAACTAACCTAGGAGCTTCTATTGTTCCAAATGCAAAAAATCGAAAAGAACTTTGTAAAATTATTGATTTTTGTATGGAATATGGAATATATCCCTTGTTAGGTCAGCTGGAAAATGCAGGGAAATGTGCTAGTATCTTTGATGAACTTAAAGTTGATGACAATGAGTTATTAGCTTTGAGGCAGTATATTAAGGATAAATATGGTGTAGATTACCAAATGCCAATATGTCCTGCGACTATTTCTGGAATCCATATTACAAACACGAATAAAGTGATTGTGGATGAGAGAACAGGTTTGTCTTGTGGCTGGTTCTGGCTCGATGAACCAAAAATGATTGAGATTGGAAATATTATTGATATGTCTGCTGAAGAAATCACTTCGAAAATTATGGCTTATCGAAAAGCTAAATTAGCTGATGTTATACGCATCGAAAAGTCACTGAAAACTAATCCATTTGGTGGATGTGGCGGAGATGCAAAAACTCTTTTGCAACAGTATATTAGACTAAGCAGGAGGTGTTCTTATTAAAAATGATAAAATAAGAATGTATGAAAAATCAAAAATAGTGATGTACAAACATACATTCTTTTTTGTATACTTG
>CALXAB010000037.1 GCA_944386175.1 uncultured Clostridia bacterium | reverse complement strand
GTAAATTTATTGTGACTGTATCATCTTCTGTTGTTTCTAGTTTCCTGTTTATATTTTCTATTTCTTCTTTATTCATTAGTTATTCCTCCTTACCTTAATACTGGTATTCCACAAGTATTGATATCTTTTTTCTTTAAGCCTTCTCTATCTAATTTAAAATAACTCATATTTTCTCCAAGTGGTCTTGGTTCTGGTAACCATATATCATTTTGCCAATTTATATGTTTTGCCATTCCTCCACATTTACATCTTATAATAAATGGGCACGGCATTATTTTGTCTTTTCCTTCTACACCTACTTCAAGCCACATTTTCCAAGTCTTGCCACATTCTTCGCATTCATAAGTCATTGCACCATGTACTAAAGTATTTCCCATCTCTTCCTCTACTTTCTTACTAAAAAATTTATCCATTTCATCTTTTTTGTCTTTTACATTTATTGATAAATCTATATTAACATTGTTTTTTAATGTTTTACTTATTAGGCTTTTATTAGCTTTATAATATCCATCATTTTCACAATATCTACACATATTATTTATTTCTCCTCCAATAATTCTTTAAATTTTCTTATTGTGTAATCTGGATAATAGTATTCACTATTTCCATTTTCATCTTTACTATCTTCATATTCTTTGTTTATTTCTTCTATCTTATCTTTTACTTTCTTGTATGCTATCAAATACATAATTATCTACTATTATTTTTTTGTTTTTGTATTTATTCATCTTTTATCTCCAATCTATCTAAAATGTTTGTTCTGTATTTGTAAGTTGGATTTTCTTGTTTTTTTCTTAATATTCCTTGTTCTTTTAGATTTTGTATAATATCTCCTGTTATTAATTTGTTGTTGTATTTATCTGTAAATTTTTTAATTATCTCTATCATATCTATATTGTTTTTGATTTCCCTGCGTTCTTCTCTTAATGTTTTTCTTAATCTACCTACTTTTGCTAGTTCGTAAGATTTTAATATGTGGTTTTCTATATAATGGTCTAAATCGCTTAACTCCATATCTTTTTGACTTAATTTTTCATATTCTTTGTGCAAATCATCTTTTGTATTATTAAATAAATTAAGCATATATTTCATAAGTGTTTCAACTTCCACTTTTCTTTTGCTCCTCTCTTCCTCTTACATAATTTTCACATCTATATACTTCTTTAAAATTTCTATCTTCTAATCTATTACACCCTAAACAGGTTTTACATTTTGTTTCCACAAATTACTCCTTTTGATTTAAATATCTCTCTGTGCTGTTATAATCTTCAATAAAAGTTTTTATAATTGTTTCTTGTTCTTGTAATTTCTCGTATCTTTCTGCACTTTCTCTTAATTCTCTTGAAATCTCCTTCACTCTTTCTTGTTCTTTTTTTAGTTCATCTCTATATTCTTTCATTAGACAACCTATGTGCACATAACGCTCTCCGTTAACTACAATGTCTAATTTATAATTATCTCGCCAGTTGTTATACTCTTTTACTTGTAATTTTTCTTGCCAATCGTATTTTCTTTCTTTTGAGTAATCTTCTAAAAATATTTCTTTTGTTATAAGTACAAAACTCTTGGGTTCTGACCAACTTCCTGTAATTTTAAACAACATTCTTTTTTCTATTAATTCAAGTATAAAGTTAACATCTTTGATTTCTTTTTCTATTCTTTCTTTATTCTTCTCCATTTCTTTTTCTAGTTTTTTGTTTACATTTTCTTCTGCAATCTTTAATAATTCTTGCTTTATGTTTTTCATAATTACCTCCTAATCTATTCTTGGAATATGTCTGCTGTATTCCAAATAATATTTTTCTTCCTCTTCTCGCCTTACTTTTTCCACATTTTGTACTTTAAGCTGTGGATTTTCTTCCATAAATTTTCTACGGCATCTTGTTATAGCCTCGAAGCTTATTCCTTGTACTTTCATTCCCTGCAATACTTGTCCAAATGCTGTTCCTGCGTTACAAGGCAACATCTGCATTAATGTTTGTTGTATCAAGTACCAGTCATCTTCTCTTGCTAATTTATCTTGCTCTAGTATTTTATATACTGTTTTCTTTATGTTTCTATTCATTTGTTATCACTCCTAACTTCCATAAAAGTCTAATTAAGCTATTATAAAATTTATGTTGTTTGTCATCACAAATCATTCTTTTATAAATCCATCTACATCTATTGCCGTAAACATACTCATATTCGTACATTTTACAGTTATTGCATTTTTGATGTACTTCTACTGTATCAAAACTTCCCCATATTTCTTCTGTATATCTTTCTTCTTCTAATTCTGAATTGCATATTGGGCATTCCATTTGTATCACTCCTTTGGCATAATATATCTATAACTACATACTCCTGTTGGTTGTCCTGCTTTCAAATTTTCCCAATTTTCTAATCTTTCTGAAATTTCTTCTAAAATTTCTTTTGCTCTTTCTTCTGTTTTATAAACTGCTAATGGAAATTCATCATCGTTTGTTGTTGTTACTATAATTCCATATTCTTTCTCTTTATTTATTTCTATTGATATTTGTGTTACATTATCAAAATTGACAAAATATGTTTTATTATCACTTACTATTATCATTTTTTATTCCTCCTAACTCGGCAGGTTTGCATATAATCCATTCAATTCATCTGGGTTATATTGCCTACCTTCAAAACTTGTTTTTTGTGTTTCTTTTTTTGCAGTTTTATTTTTAAACTTAATTTCTTCCGCTCGGACTTTTTCAAGTGTATTTATTCCTTTTTTGTAGTAATCCTCTAAAATTGTATCTGCATAGTTCCAATTTGGATTTGATATTCCAGATGTCTTTTTTAAAACATACTCTATTACCTCAAATGGTAATTTATCTAAATATGTTATACATTCACTAATTGCATTTTCATTAAAGGAATTTAAACACTCTATAAATCGTTGTTGTAACTTTTCTTCTTTTTCTTCTTTTGATAATAAATCATTATCTATATCTTCTTCATTATCATTTTCATCATCATTATCATCTTCATTATCGGGTTTTTTTATATCCATTTGGTTTTTTTCAAAACCGTTCGGTTTTTTCGCTTTCAGAATTATCCTTTTGCTTTTCTTCTTTTTTTGGTCTACCACCTTTTTTAGCATTCTCTCTATTCTTTTCACATCTTTTGTTATATTTCTCTCTATCTCTGTCTAGTTGTGTTTTAATAAAAGAGAAAGCCATTTTTGTTATTCCATCTAATTCTGTTATTTCGCCTGTTTTTTCATATTTGATTATTGCTTTTATTAATTGTCCTGCTTGTTCATCTGTAAGTAACTCGAATTGTTCTTGGTAATCTAAGTATATTAGAAAGCTGTTCTTATCCATTTGCTTTCTCCTTTCGTAAAATTTAAGGGCAGTTACTTATGTCCTGCCCTGTTGCTATTCTTTATTTAAATCTTTTATTGCTCTCGCTTTTTCCATTTTTGCTTTTTCAGCATCTTTCTTTGCTTTCTCATCACAAACATATTTCAACATTTCTTTGTAAAATTCTTTATTTACTACTTTTATAGTTGTTATTAACTCATCACAAAATTTACTATCATATTTGAAATCTATTGTAATATTGTCATTCCAGTCTTTTTCATATTTTATATGGTCATACAATAATTCTTTAATTCTTTCTAATAACATTGTGTCTTTGTTGTTAGGTTTATCTTTTAATAATAATTCTTTATATTCATCTAAACTTATTGTTACTTCATTTTTATTTGCCATTTTCTTTACCTCCATTTATAAATAATTCTTGCCATATCTGGCTATAAAATCTTCCTTTGTTTTGTTGTAATATTCTTGCCATCTTTTTTGTGCTATTTGTTTTAAATATAAGTTAAGGTCTTTTCCGTATTTTCCATGTACTCCATATGTTCCTCTATGAAGCTCTGGCGTTAGAAATACTATTAATCCGTCTTTTATACTTTTTTGCCTATAAGCTTTTCCAAAAAATACTTCGTGTCTTTCACAATAATATGCTGTTCTTTTTGTACTGTAATTTAAATCTATCGGCATAATACAAATTTCTTCTTTAGATTTCATACCTAATCGCCTCTATTTTCTTTTTAAGGGCATTTTGTTTACTATCTATACTTTCATATGCCTTCTTAAATCTAAATAGTCTAGCACCTAACTCTGCTAATTTCTTGCTATCTTCTTTTACATATTCTTTTGCCATAGCTTCAAAATAACTCATTGCAGGTGGCTTTTCTTTTTGTGTTTCTTGCCATTGTTTTCTTTGCATATATACTTGTTTGTTCTCTTGTATAGAAATTTCTGTTTTTAACATGTCATATTCTTGTTGTATTCTTGCTATCATTTCTCCTATTAAGTAATTCATATTTGCATATATCTCTATATTTTTTGATATTAAAAATCCTGTATCTGCATTTTCAACCAACATACTTTGCAAATTGCCGTATGTCTCAGCTATTTGTAAACTATCTGCATTTTGAATTGTAAAAGGATTAAACATATATAATTTTTCAATTTCCATTTTTGTCCCTTTCTATATGTTCGTGCATAAACACATACTCTGAATTATTTCCCATATTATTTAGTAAAAAATCACTAGCTTGTCCTTTACTTAGATGTGTATATCTTGCTCTATATTCATAGCAATATTGCTGTACTTGTTGTTTTCTTCTTATTCTTTCTTCCAATTCTTCATCTTCATAATTACCTTCAATTAGATATAAATCATAATTTTTTGCTGTTATTCCTTCAAGTGTTCTTGTATCTGTCGCATACATAACCTTATAATTATCAAATAGCACTCTATATCCACATTGAGGCACATCATGATATAACTTTATAGGTACAATTCTAAATAGCTTATAATCGTATTTCGTGCCAATTTTTAGTACATCTATATTTTTTCTATCTACGCCACATTCCAGTAAAGGTTTTAATAACCATTCACAACATGCAAATCTTAATGTTGGTCTTTCTTGAGCTAGTCTTTTTATTGTTGCTTTTTTGAAGTGGTCTGTGTGAATATGTGTCAATAACACGATTTTTAATTTCTTATAATATTTTTCTAATCTTTTAAAAGTAACTCCACAATCAATTAATATAATGTCTTTTATTATTACTGCATTTCCTGAGCTACAACTTGCAACAATTTTATAGTTCATTCATTGATACCTCGTTTTCAGTATTTTCATTTTGGACTTCTACTACTTCTTTTGGTTCTTCTTGTTCAATGATTGTATCTTCTTCATTATCTACATATTCGTATGTTCCATCTGTATTTATTGTCGCCATATCTTTTTCTACAGCTTGTTGCATATCAATGCTCATAATTCCCCATTTTGAAATTAATTGTCTTAGCATTGTTTTATATGCCATTCCGTCAAAGTCTTTTTCCCAATATGTGTAACCTTTGTGTGCCGCATAACCTTTCGAATATTTTAATGCATGTTTTTCCATTTTTGATTTTGACCAGTACAAAGATTTTCTAAATCCATTTGTATATTCAAACATTGCATAATATCCTATTGTTTCTGCATTTTCTCTTTCTTCTTCATCTTCAATAAGATTTACTTCTATTTCTTCATTTAATGCGTCATATTTAACTAATTCTCCCTTTTTAATTGCTAATACATTTAGTTTCTTGTATTGTCCACTTCTAATTGCTAATTGAATATATCCTTTATACCCTAATTGAAATTGTGCTACTTTACAACCTTTTTTACTGTCATTGAATGGTACTAAATAGTATTGTCCTAGCTGTGGACTTGGACTTAGATTTAAACTTTCTCCTAATAAAGCTCCACTTAATATTGTTCCTGCATCACATTCTTGTAATGCCTGATTTGTTGCTACTGCACTTGAAATACTTGCTATGAATCTTGTTGCTCTTTCTTTATCTCCTAATGTTTGATTTATTAGATTCTTATACATATCACTTTGTATTGCTACACTAAATTTGGGTTTATTTGTTACTAAATTACTCATAATCATATCCTCCATCTTCTAAAAATTTCTTTAACTCTTTTAGCTTTGTTCTTGTTCCTTTTACTATAAATTTAAGTGTTAGTATCGGTTCTTGTTTTTGTTCCTCAGGTCTTTCTAATGGCTTGTTAAATACTTGTTCTAATTGCTCATGACTTTCTTTTGTTATCTCGTGATTTTCATTAGAAACAATCGTAACGACCTTTTCTTCTTGTTTCTTTTTTTCTTCTTCTAACAATTTATGTCTGTTTGCTACTTCTTGTATTGCTCTGCTTACATTTAAATTTTGTTTATATTCAACTAAAATTTCTTCTTTGCATTCTTGTGTTTCTATTAGTTGTAAATCATCTTTAATTTTGTCTATAAATACTTTTGCTTGTTCTTTTAAACTTTTCTTACTGGCTGTCAATGTTACATTTATTTTTGTTTGTTCATACGTTACGAAATCAATATTATTAGCCGTTTTATATTCTTCAAAATAGTCTTTTATCTCTTGTTCTTTTTGTTTTTTTAATTCATTTTCTGTGCTATCTATTTTTTGCTTTAAATCTATATCAGCACTTTTATATTTTTCAGATATATATGTTTTATATACTTCTTCAAATTGCATATATGGTGCCAATATTTGTTCTTTTACTGCTTTTCTTTGTGTCTCTACTTCTTTAAACTCTTTGTTTAAATCTGCTCTTACCTGTTTTATTGCTTTTACATTTTCTTCTGTGCAAACTAAACTTTTTGCATTTTCCACCTTTTTATCTATCTCTGTTGATAATTCCTTTAAATGTTCCTCTATCTGAGGTAATTGTTTTACTATAATTAAATCTTTACCCATTTTCTTCCTCCCATTTATCATCGTAATAACATTCTTCGTTTATTAATTCGAAGATGTTACCTTCTTCATCATTTTCTATACAACCTTCCACTTTCTTCACCTCTTGCATATCTGCTTTATTTGTGCTAAAATAGAAACAGATATGAATTTATATATGTTTATATTTGAGTTATCTGTTCTTTTGCATACTGTCAGATAGCTCTTTTATTAATTTGTTTATGATTACATTTCTGTGCTTGTCTTTTTCTTTTTCTGCTATTCCTAATCTGCTTATTTCTTGTAAATTAACTAAGTCTATTATTAAATCTTCTTTTAGCTTTTCATTTTTCTTTTTGTAATCTTCTAGTTCCAACAATTCAAATCTGTTTTCTTTATTTTCTTCATATAGTGCTTTATTTTCCTTATGTATTTCAACTAGTTCTTTCCCTTGCTTAATTACTGTTTTTGCAAACATCTCTGTTTCATCTCCTTTCCTTGTAAAATCTTGTAATTTATGATAATATCCTCTTGAAAGTGAGGTTATTATTATGAAATTAAATTACGATTGTGTTAGAGATTTACTTTTGTACCTTGAAGAAAATTTAACTTATGATAATCCTATAAACATAAACAATTTGACATTAAAGGATTATTCTAATTTAGATTTAGTTTATACTGCTGACAAACTAAATGAAGCCGATTTTATTTCATGTATTAGAAGCAAATATATTGATAAAGCTGGTCCTGTATTAATTGCTAAATCTATTACTTATAATGGACATCAGTTTTTAGATACAGTTCGTGATGAAAAAGTTTATACTGAAACTAAATCTGTATTATCTTCTTTTAAATCAGTATCAATTGAAATTTTTACTGAAACTGCTTCTAAGGTATTAACTTCTCTAATTTCAAAGCAATTAGGACTTCCTAATTAGTTTTAAATATTCTAATGTTGACTTGCACTCAGCATTAGTTATTTTTTTTATTTCTTCAACATCTCTCTCCAACAAATCCTCATAAAACATTTCTGGCATCAATCTTATTGTTAAAATCTTATGTATTAAATTTGGTAATTCCCTATATAATAATTCATCTTGTCTATTTTGCTGTTTTTCAACAAATTCTTTTTTCATACCTTCCTCCTAATAAATCGTATTTTGGCAAAAAGCCCATATTGTTCCTAAAATTGTTGTTATGTATATACTGCTATATACTACTGCTTGTCCTATAAATGCATATACTTTATTCTTATCTAGTTTTCTTTTCATTTGTTTTCACTCCTCTCAATTTTTTCTGCTTTGTATTCTTTAGTGTCTGCTACTTCTTTGTTGTTTTCGTCAATTTCATATTCTGCTAGCTCGTCCTCTTTTTTAATGACTTTTGCTTCTTTCATGTTTTTCACCTACCTTTATTTCTTTCTTGTATTTTTTACTATTATTTGATAATTCCCTAATTTGCCTTTTTCAGCTAAGATGTCATATAATGTTTGCCATAAAATTTGAGCATGTTTTTCATTAAATCCTGACATATCTACATTTGATTCTTTTTTCATACCACCACCTATCCTTATCTTTATTCTTATGGTTTGTACTTGTTGATAATAATTGATACGGTTTTACCGTTTATTTTGTTTAAAAAAAATTAATATTATCATATTTAGTGCCGTATGTTTCTTCAATTTTTTTTAAAACTGGGATGTCTGGGTATGTTATTCCTTTTTCATATTTAGCTAAAGTTTCTACACTTATCCCTATTAGCTGTGCTGCTTGTTCCTGTGTATAACCTTTGTTTATTCTTAACGCTTTTAATGTTAATTTCAATTTATTCTGCCTCCCTTCTTTAACGGTCTTTCCGTTTTGTTGTTTGTATTATATACTACGGTTTTTCCGTTGTCAATACTTTTTCCGTATTTTTTTTATTTTTTTCTTGACTTTTTTACGGTTAAGCCGTATAATACTTGCAGGAGGTAGAGATGAGCGATTTAGGAAATAAAGAAATTTTTGCGAAAAACTTGAATTACTATATGTCTATTAATGAAAAAAGTAGAGTTGATGTTTGTAGAGATTTAGATATACCTTATTCTACTTTTACAGATTGGTGCAACGGAAACATATATCCTAGAATTGACAAAATAGAAATGTTAGCAAACTATTTTGATATAAAAAAATCTGATTTAGTTGAGAATAAAACTAACGAACAAAGAAATAGTTCTAATTCTGCAGTAGTTTTTGTATATGGTACTATTCCAGCTGGAATACCAATGGAATGTATAGAGGATATATTAGATACAGAGGAAATATCAGCAGATATGCTAAAAGGTGGTAAGCAATATTTTGGATTGAAAATTAAAGGTGATAGCATGGAGCCAGATTATTTAGATGGAGATACTCTTATACTAGAAAAAGTTGATAACTGCGAAAATGGAGATGACTGCGTTGTAATGGTCAATGGCAATGATGGAACTTTTAAAAGAGTTTTTAAAAATGAAAATGGAATTATTCTACAGCCATTAAATCCTGAGTATTTTCCAGTTGTTTATAGTAATGAACAAATAGAAAATTTACCAGTTCGAATTATTGGTATTGTCGAAGAAATAAGAAGAAAAAAAAGGAGAAAATAATATGGGTATATTTAGTAGATTATTTAATAAAAACAATGAAAACATATGTAAAGATAAAACTAGCAAATATTACAATTATGATATTGAAACTATGAAATATGCTCAATATCAAGAAAAATATGGAGAATTATGGAATTTAATAGGAGAATACACTCAAAAAATAAATACTTATTATTCGGATTATATAAATACTAACAGCAAAGAAGCTTTTAATAACCTTTTTGTATATTGTAATAAATATTTTGATTTAATTCCAAAATTTGAAGAAGCTAGAAAAGAAGATACTAGAATAAATGGAACTATTTATAAAAACCCATATTATTGTGTGGCTTATCACAAATTAGCAATGGCTTATGAAAAAGCTGAATGTTACAATAGTGCAATAAATGTTTGTGAAGAAGCAATTGATAAAGGCTATACAGATGGAACAAAAGGTGGTTTTGAAGCAAGATTAAATAGACTAAAAAAACAAAGTGAAATAAAATAAATAGATAATGTATCCCTCGCCAAAGTTTTACATTATCTATACTACACTACTTGTATAAGCAGTTTTATTATATAATTATAATATAAAAAACTTCCTTATACAAGTACCAAAAATTTGTTTAAGGAGGTATTTTTGTATGCCTAATAATATAAATAATAGTATGAAGGATAATTATAAATTAGCTGAAGAAGTAGCTCTATATGTTAGAGTAAGTACAGAGGAACAAGCAATAAACGGAGATAGTTTAAGAACTCAAAGAGAAGAATTAACTAAATATGCGTTAAAGAATAGTTTTCATATTTATGGAATTTATGAAGATGATGGTTTTTCTGCTACTAACTTAAAAAGACCTGCTTTACAAAGACTTTTGAAAGATGTTGAAAATAATAAAATAAATAGAATACTTATAACTAAATTAGACAGACTTTCTCGTGGTGTTAGAAACTATTATAAAGTATTAGATGTTTTAGATGAACACGGAGTATTTTGGCAAACCGTTTTTGAAAAATACGATAGTTCTACAGCTAGTGGTAGACTACACATAAATATTATGCTTTCTGTTGCAGAAAACGAGTCGGCTCAAACTTCTGAAAGAATTAGGAGTGTTTTTAAGACTAAAGTAGAGAATAAAGAAATAATCGCGGGAAAAATTCCCGTTGGTTTGAAAAAAGATGGGAAAAAGTTAATTATAGATGAAGAAAAAAAGCAAATTGTATTAGATGCTTTTCAATTTTATAAAGAAACTACTAGTGCTTATCAAACTTTTCAAAAATTAGATTTAAAATACCCTGAACTAAAACTAAATTATATGAGAGCATATAGAATGCTGACAAACAAATTATATATTGGAACTAAGCATACTAGATATGGAGATATTGAAAATTTTTGTCCTGCTATAATTGATAAAATAGAATTTGAAAACATACAAAGATTATTAAATAAAAATGCAAGAAAGCCATCTGCTGAAAATTCTGGTGGATATATCTTTCAAGGGCTTCTAAAATGTGCAGAATGTGGTTATAGATTAGGTGGCAAATTCTATTCCAAAAATCCAGAAAGTTCTAGATATTATTATATTTGCAAAAGACATCATCTTGCAAATAAATGCTCTTGCAGTACTAATTTTAATGAAGTTAAAATAGAAGAAAAGCTATTAAAGGAATTTAATAAACAATTAGAAAAATATATATTTGATTATGAACATAAAGAAAAGCATTTTAAAGAAGTAGACATGTCAAAAGAAATTATTGCAATAGAAAATAAACTGTCTAAATTAAAAGATTTATATGTTAGAGATTTAATAAGAATAGAAGATTATGAGAAAGACTATAAAGAATATACAAAACAATTAGAGGAATTAAATAAGCAACAAGAAAAAATTGAAACTAATATTCCAGACATTAATTTAGAAACATTAAAATCGTTTTTAAAGGTGGATTTTGTTACAGAATATAAGAAATTAACTAGGCTAGAAAAAAGGAGAGTTTGGCTATCTGTGGTTGATTATATAGCAATAGATAAGGACTATAATATGGAAATATTTTTTATTTGACCTTTTTGGTACTTTTTCACTTGGACAGAAGATAATAGGGATGTAATTTATGGTGTAGTAAAAAATTGTTTTAAAGAACCAGTTCCTGACGCTGTTGTAAAATTAGTAGAAATAGTTTGTAAAGATGGTAAAGAAGAAAGAAGACCCATAGGTCATTCTATTACAGATAAAGAAGGAGAATTTGTTTTCGGTCCTCTTTGTCCTGATAGGGAATACGCAATTCAAATTTGGGTGAATGATACAAGAAAAGTTAAAATATGTGCAAAGTGTCATCATGAAGGTAAATGCTTAAAAGGTGAAAAACATGATAAATGTGATTGCTTTTTAGGAAAAGATGAAAATAAACATGATGATTGTGATAAAAAAGATGATTGTAAATAATAAAAACAATAATTAATTTTTTCTCATTTTAAATATAATTTAACTTTATTGAAAAGTTTGGAGTGTATTATAAAAAACACCTGTGCTAAGTTAACTTTTATTAAATCTTTTATTTAATAATTTTAGTTTCCTTTGCATAGGTGATTTTTTTATTATACTATTCCCATTTTTTTAATCATTTGTTTTCCTTTTTTCATCATTTTTCTTTTACTTCTCATTCCAGATTCTGTGTACATCATAACTAGACCTGTAGTTATTAATCCTCCTATCATTATACCTTTTACAAATTTCATATAATCACCTCCAAATTTTGAAACAATTACTTTTATGTTCTTTTATTATTATTTCTTTTTTGCTATTTTTTATACTTTTTTATTTGTTTTATATATGGAATATATTTCATGAATTGCTATAATTCCCAAGAAGATACCAAAAGATTTTTTTAAAATTGATACATCAATGTTTATTGAAATATTTGCTCCTATAATTGCTCCTATGATTCCAAAAACAGATATTATTATTGCTGATTTTACATAAATATTTTTATTTTTGATATTTACTAATATAGCTACTATTGATGTTGGTATAAAAAAAATTAAATTTGTTGCCTGTGCTATATGTTGCTCTAATCCAATAATAAAAGTAAGAAGGAAAATTAATATTGTTCCTCCTCCCATTCCAGTTCCACTGACAATTCCAGATACTATTCCTATTAAAATTTCAACCATTTAAATTTTGATCCTTTCAAAAGAATAATTTTATTTTTCTTTTTCTATTTTATCTTTTTCTACTACGTTATATATTTTCTATTTTATCTTGTCTTTTCTATGTTGCAAGCATTTTATATGAAGCATATACTAAAAATATTGTAAAAGCTATTTTTAAATATTTTTCTGGTAATTTTTTTAATAATTTTGCGCCGTATATATCCACCTATTGCCCCACCTATTGCACAAAGAATAGCTGTTTTCCATTCTATATAGTTTTCTTTGTAATAAAAAATACCACTCGTTATAACCATTGGTAAAATACAAAATACAGATGTTCCTCTTGCCTTTGTATTATCAAGTTTTAGAAAATATATAAAAGCTGGAACTAAAATCATTCCTCCACCTGTTGAAAACAAACCACTTATTATTCCTGCTAAAAAACCAGTTATGCTCAATTCTAATATATCTTTTTTTGAAAAATTATTTATTTTATTTTTGTCCATAATAAAAACCTACTTTTTAGTAGGTTAACCAATTTTTTTTAATTTATGAATTTTATTTAGGAACGTGTCTTGATTTTGAAAATTACCAATTTGGGGACGTGTCCAAAATTGGTAAATAAAAGTCGTAAATTAAAATTACCAATTTGGGACGCGTCCCCAAATTGGTAATTTTCAAATTTTGGACACGTCCCCAAATTGGTAATATTTTGTTCCTAACATTTTATCTGGTAAATACTGTTGTTCAACATAGTTACCTGGGAAGTCATGTGGATATAAGTATCCTTTACTATATCCCAGTTCTTTCATTTTTTCTATTGGTGCATTTCTTATATGCATAGGTATTTCTCCTGTGTCTTTTGTTTGCACGTCTTCTAATGCTTTGTTTATTGCTTTATATGATGCGTTTGATTTTTTTGATGTTGCTACATATATTGCTGCTTCTGCAAGTATTATTCTTGCTTCTGGCATTCCTATCATGTGTATAGCTTGCATTGCTGAGTTTGCTACTACTAATGCGTTTGGATTTGCCATTCCTACGTCTTCTGATGCACATATTACTATTCTTCTTGCTAGAAACATTGGATCTTCTCCTCCATTTATAGCTCTTGCTAAATAAAATATTGTTGCGTCTGGATCTGATCCTCTCATTGATTTTATAAATGCACTGATATTGTCATAATGTGAGTCTCCATTTTTGTCAAATACTGCTTTTCTTGTTTGTACACTGTTTTTTATTATTTCGTCTGTTATATTTATAACTCCATTTTTGTCAAGCTCTGTAGTTAATACTGCTATTTCTAATCCATTTAATGCTGTTCTTACATCGCCATTTGCAATTATTGCTAACTTTCTTAGTGTTTCGTCTTCTATTTTTATATTATATTCTCCTAGACCCTCTGGCCTCTTTATTGCATTTTTTAATATTTGATATATATTTTCTTCTGTTAATGGATTTAATTTTATTACCATTGATCTTGAGATTAAAGCTTTGTTTACTTCGAAATATGGATTTTCTGTTGTTGCACCTATTAATATTATGGTTCCATTTTCTACATATGGAAGCAATGCATCTTGTTGTAATTTATTAAATCTATGGATTTCATCTATAAATAAGATACTTTTTCCTGATGGATTTAACATGAAGTTTTTTGTTTCTTCAATTACTTTTTTTATATCTGCAACACCTGCTGTTACTGCATTTATTTTATAGAATTTATATTTTGTTGTTTCACTTATTACTCTTGCAAGAGATGTTTTTCCACATCCAGGAGGTCCAAAAAGAATAATGCTAGATAATCGATCTGCTTTAATTGTTCTATATAGTATTTTATCCTTACCTAGTACATGTTCTTGTCCTACATATTCTTCTAATGTTTTTGGTCTTATTCTAAATGCTAGTGGTTCATTATTATTCATTTTTAGTGTTTTCTCCTCTCCATCAGTATTGCATAACACTTTTTGCTACAATAGTAAAAATTATTTTCTTTTAAAAATAAAAATTTTTTATTTTCACTTTGAGCCTAAGTAACTTAAAGTTTCATAGTGTTTCCTATTGTAGTATAAATTTATTGAGTAAGGCAAGTTTTCTATAAAATCTTGTTTATAACATTTTAAAAACTGCATTATTGTTTGTCTTTTTATTTTGTCTAGTTATTATTATATTCTTTATAGATGTAATATTAAAAAATTGTTTTTACATTCCTAAAACTGCTAAACCTTTTTTTATTAATTCTTCTGTTGATAGTTCTGTTTTATCTATTTTTTCAAATGCTTTTTCAATTTCTTTTTTATTATATCCTAAAACTTGTAATGCTTGAATTGCTTCACTTATTTTATTGTCATTTTTAATTGCTTCTTGAAGTTTTACACTACTATTATTTTTGCTAACTTTATTTTTTATTAGATCAATTTGTTGTTCTTTCTTTAGTTTATCTTTTAATTCTAAAATTATTCTTTGTGCTGATTTGGCCCCAATTCCTGGTATCTGTGTTAGTGTTTTAATATCTTCTGATATTACAGCTAATGCAAAGTCAGATGGTTCACAAACAGCAAGCATTGTAAGAGCTGTTTTTGCTCCTACTCCACTTACATTTATTAATAATTCAAACATTTTTAGCTCTTCTAATGTGTTAAATCCAAATATACTGATGTCATCTTCTCTGACTCTATAATGTGTATGTACTTTTATTTCTTCTCCAATATTTGCTAATTTTTCTATTCCTGTTTCTGACATAAATACCTTGTAACCTAATCCCCCTACATCTATTACAATATATCCTGTCATTTTCATTTCCAATTTTCCTTTTATATATGCTAACATTTTATTCCTTCCTAATCTATTTTTTATTTAATTATTTAATTAGTTTATTACTCTATTTTGTGATTTTAATCTATTGCACCATATATTTTATAATTATATAACTTATATTATTTTATTTATAACATATTATATGTCATAAAAATATGTGGCTTCTAAATCTGCTTCATGTGTTAATAATGCTATTGGATATTTTTTGTATGTTGATCCTATTGCATTATATAGTTCTTTTGGCTCTGTATATCCCATATGCCAACGTATTGAGTATTTTTCTTCTGGTGTCAATTTCATGTATTCTGTAATCATCATAACGGATTTTTCTCCATGTCCATATGGTATTGTATCATCTATTGTATAATATGGAACTTTTTCCCATACTCCTAATGCATTTTTTGCATTTCTATAATCTACTTTATAAAAGTTGGTTTTGCAAATATCATGTAATAAACCTATTATTATAATTGATTCTTCTGATATGTTTATTGGTTCTATATTGTGTTCTACTTTATGTTTTAGTATTTCATATACTTTTATGCTGTGTTCTGTAAGTCCACCTTCATAACATCCATGAAATCTTGTACTTGCTGGTGCTTTAAAAAAGTCTGATTTTTCTAAAAAATTGATTATATCTTCTATTCCTTCTCTTTTCACTTTTTTTAGTATATTTAAAAATTCTTCTTTCATTTTTTATTTCATTCCTTATAATATTTATTTAGGTTTTTAAAGATTTCCTATAACTTTTATATATTAATTTTTTATATTATATAGGCTTTATTTTAAAAAGTCAACCTTTTTTCGAACTTTTGTTTAGTTCGATTTGTTATTTTTTATTAGTCCTGTCAGTTACTTATTTTGTAAATTTTTAATATCCCAATTTTTTATTCTTTCTATTGCCTTTATAGTATTCTCTTTAGTACCAAAAGCTGTTAATCTAAAATATCCCTCTCCATGAGGTCCAAAACCACTTCCTGGTGTACCAACTACGTTCACTTCTTCAAGTAATTTGTCAAAAAATTCCCATGATGTTATTCCTTCTGGTACTTTTAACCAGATGTATGGTGAGTTTACTCCTCCATATACTGTAAATCCTGCTTCTTTTAATCCATCTTTTATTATTCTTGCATTTTCCATATAATAATTAATATTTTCTTTTATTTCTGTTTTTCCTTTTTCTGTATATGTTGCTTCAGCTGCTTTTTGTACAATATATGATACCCCATTAAATTTTGTACAAGTTCTTCTATTCCATAATTTATTTAAATCTATTTCTTCTCCATTTTTTGTATAGCCTTTTACTGTTTTTGGAATAACAACATATGCACATCTTACTCCTGTAAATCCAGCTGTTTTTGAATAACTTTTGAATTCTATTGCAACATCTTTTGCTCCTTCTATTTCATATATACTATGTGGTATATCTTTTTCAGTTATAAATGCTTCATATGCTGCATCATATAATATGATACTATTATTTTGTTTTGCATAATCGATCCATATTTTTAAATCTTCTTTTTTTAGTACTGTTCCTGTTGGATTATTAGGAAAACATAAATATATCATATCTACTTTTTCTTTTGGTAATTCAGGCTTAAAATCGTTTTCAGCTGTTACAGGTAAATATACTATATTTTCGTATAGTCCTTTTTCTTCGTTATATTTTCCACTTCTACCAGACATTACATTTGTATCTAAATATACTGGATATACTGGATCTGTTATTGCAACTTTGTTGTCTTTAGCAAATATATCTACTATATTTCCACAGTCACACTTTGCTCCATCTGATACAAATATTTCGTCTGCTTTTATATCTACTCCTCTTGCTCTATAATCATTTTCTACTATTGCATTTCTTAAAAATTCATATCCCTGTTCTGGACCATATCCTTTAAAGCCTTCTTCTGTCCCTATTTCATCTACGGCTTTGTGCATGGCTTTTATACATTCTGAAACTATTGGCTTTGTAACATCTCCAATTCCTAATTTTATTATTTCTTTTTCTGGATTTGCTTTTTTATATTCTTCTACTTTTTTAGCTATTGTTGAAAATAAATAGCTCTCTTGTAAATTTAAAAAATTTTCATTTATTTTAATCATTTTTATCCACCTTTCTTTTTTCCAAAGGAGACCAACCATGGGGACGTTCCTTTAATCCCTAAAATCCGGGATAATGGGGACGAACCTTAAGATTGCCATGATTGCCATGAGGGACGGGTTATTTTGGCACATCATGTTAATTTTATATAAACTATTTTAAATTTCTTAAATTGAAGTGTGCCAAAATAACCCGTCCCTCATGGCAATCATGGCAATCTTAAGGTTCGTCCCCATTATCCCGGATTTTAGGGAT
>CALXAB010000036.1 GCA_944386175.1 uncultured Clostridia bacterium | reverse complement strand
GTTGTTGGTGTTGATACTGGTGTTGTTGGTGTTGATACCGGTGTTGTTGGTGTTGATACTGGTGTTGTTGGTGTTGACACCGGTGTTGTTGGTGTTGATACCGGTGTTGTTGGTGTTGATACTGGTGTTGTTGGTGTTGATACCGGTGTTGTTGGTGTTGATACTGGTGTTGTTGGTGTTGATACTGGTGTTGTTGGTGTTGACACTTTTGGTATTTCTGCAACCATACTCTCAGGTAATAACATTTTTAAATTGCTACTTATCTGTAAAAGTTCTTCTATTGTTTTTAGTTCTTCATTAACATTATCAAATTCATGATCTCCCTCTCCAAATCCTTCTGCTTGAAGTTCCTCTTTTCTCTCTTCTAATATATTTTTTCTAGTATTATATACTTCTATCTTTCTGTTTAATTCATGTAATGGCATTTCTTTTGTAACTTTTTCAATTATGTTTAACTCTCCTTGTAAAGCATCTAGCTTTTTATTATGTTCAAGTAATTTTTGCATTTCCGAATCAGTATTTTCAAAACCTTCCGCTTTTAGCTCATCATATCTTTCATTATTTTGTTTTTTAGTTGTTTCATAAATCTCTCTTCTTCTATTTAAATCACTATATGTCATCTTTTTTACTTCTTGTTTTAACAAAGTTATCTTTGACATTTCTTTCAATAAATTATTTAATTGCTCCTTTTCCATATTTTTTCCTCCCTTTATCCACATAATATAATTTTACCATAAATTTAAATTTTTGTCTATAATTTTATGTAGATTTTTGTTTGTTTTGATAAATTTGTTTGTTTTGTAGATATATCTTGTCATTTTTATTTATTTTCCCTGCATTTTCATTATATTTATATGCTTCTTCTATATTTCCCAACCAATAGTAACATACAGCTATACATATATTAGAATAAAATTTACTATAAGACGTTTTTATTGAATTTTCATCTGCCAATGCCATTTTATACCAAAAAATTGCCTCTTTATATTTCTTTTTTCTAAAAAAAATATCAGCTATCCTATTTAGGCAATCTTCTTTTGGAATTTGATTTTTTAATATTAGTAGCAATGTATCGAATTCTTTTTGATCATTTCCTAATGATTTATAGCAATCTGATAATTCAATAAGAGCAGAATATAAAAAATCTTCCTTTTTATCATAATTATTAATATACTTGTCAATAAATGCTTTATATTGTTTGATAGCCTCTGGAATACGCTGTAAAAAATACAATTCTTTTGCATAACAATATTCTTGTCTATCATCAAATTCTTCATGATTGTTTATCATTTCCTCAAATATTTTTAAATTTCTTTCCACATCTTTTATTGTGTGTTTTTCATGTGTAATCATTATATCTGTATCTACTATATTTCCAGTAGGAATAATCACTTCATGTATCGGACTTTTCCATTGGTAATTATTTTTTCTTTTAACAATCCTTTCTCTTCGTTGGATAATTAATGGTAAACCATTTTTATCTTGACTATAATTATATAACATTGTATATACATCCACTTCGCCATTCATTTCTTCTTTTAAGCAGATTAATTTTTTCCTATCCTCTTCAAGAACTACATCATCTGCATCTAACCAAAATATATACTCTTTTGTTGCTTTAGAAAAAGAATAATTTCTTGCTTTTGCAAAATCATTAACCCACTTAAAGTCATAAATTTTATTCGTATATTGACTTACTATGCTTTTAGTTTTATCAGTAGAACCTGTATCTACAACAATAATTTCATCTACAATGTCTTTTATACTATCCAAACATCTTGCTATATTTTTCTCTTCATCCTTTACAATCATACACAATGATATCTCTTTCATATGCATTCACCAATATTATTTTAACACTTTTCATATTTAATATCTATATTGTTATATTATTTTAACATTTATGTAACTATTCTGTAATAAAAAATTCTAAATTTTCTAAACTTCTCTTAGCTAAATTCATATATCTTTGTTTTTTATCTTTAATTCTATTTCCTCCTAATTCTGGTAATATTCCAAAATTAGCATTCATTGGTTGGAATTTTTCATTTGGAGTAGAAATATATTTAGCTAATGCTCCAATTACGGTATATTCTGAAAATACTACTTTATCTCTACATGTTTTTCCTAAATTCTTTTTGTTATACTCATTTACGGCATTTAATCCTGCAACCAATCCAGAAGAAATAGATTCCACATATCCTTCTACTCCTGTTATTTGTCCTGCAAAATAGATATTATCATTTGATCTTAAATTATATGTTTCGTCTAATAATTTAGTTGAATTTATATATGTATTTCTATGCATTACACCATATTTTACAAATTCTGCATTTTCCAATCCAGGTATCATACTAAATACTCTTTTTTGCTCTCCAAATTTTAAATTTGTCTGAAATCCTACTAAATTATATATACTGGCTTGTTTATCATCTTGTCTCAATTGTACAAGTGCATATGGTCTTTTACCTGTCCTTGGATCATCAAATCCTACCGGCTTTAATGGTCCAAATCTTAATGTATCTATTCCTCTTTTTGCCATTATCTCTATAGGCATACATCCTTCAAAGATTTCTTTTTTCTCAAATTCATGTAAAGTAACAACTTCTGCATTTACTAATTCTTTCACAAAATTTTCATATTCTTCTTGATTCATAGGAAGATTAATATAACTTTTTTCTTCTTGTTCTTCAATTCTTTTTTTCCAAATTTCTAAAGTTTCATCTTTCTTCTTTTCTTGGCTATATCTATCTCCATAAAATGCTATGTTAAAATCTATAGTTTCCTTTGTAACTATTGGAGCTGCTGCATCATAAAAATATAATTTGTCTTCCCCTGTTATTTCTTGTATTTGTTTTGCTAAGCTCTCAGATGTAAGTGGTCCTGTTGCAACTATAACTATTCCATTTTTTGCAATTTGAGTTAAATCTGTTATCTCTTCATTTATTATTTCTATTAACGGATTTTGTTTAATATATTCTGTAACTTTTTCAGAGAAAATATCTCTATCAACTGCCAAAGCTTGTCCTGCTGGTACAGCTGTTTCATCTGCTATTTTTATTAATAAAGAACCTAATTTTCTTAATTCCTCTTTTAATAGTCCACATGCATTTGTAAGTAAATTTGACTTAAATGAATTACTACATACTATTTCAGCTAAATTCTTATTTTTATGTGCAGGTGAAAACTTTTTAGGTTTCATTTCATATAATTTAACTTTTATTCCTCTTTTAGCTATTTGGTATGCTGCTTCACTTCCAGCAAGTCCTCCTCCGATAATTGTTATATAATTTTTCATTATTTTACTTTCCTTCCTTTAGATAGAATTAAAAATGTGAATTATCTTTCCCCATATTCTTCTCTTTTCTTTTCCTCTTGTTCATATTCATTCCATGATTGAGCATCTTTTGAATTCAAATGCTCATTTTCCAATATTTCTTCTTTTAATCTTTCATATTCTTTCTTTTTCATATTATAATCTTTTTCATCATAATTTAAATTTTCTAATTTCAATGTTTCATATATAGCTATAATTTTTGCTAATAATTTTTTTCTCCTTGTTGTAGTCTCCTCATATAAATCTATTTTTTCTTCTAAAATTCTATTAAGCTTTCTTTCTCTCATATCATCTTTTCTTTCTTCAAAATCTTTCATCCAATTACTCATAATTCATATCTCCTTTAACATTTTACTAAAATATTTAAAGATTGCCATGATTGCCATGAGGGACGGGCTATTTTGGCACACTTTATAATTTAAAATATCTAAATATTTAAAATTTAAATTTGCCATATTAAAGTGTGCCAAAATAGCCCGTCCCTCATGGCAATCATGGCATTATCCCAAATTTTAGGGATTGAAGGTTCGTCCCCATTATCCCGAATTTTAGGGATTGAAGGAACGTCCCCTTAACTAAATAAATTCATTATTTCTTCTTTTGTAAATCTATTAATAAATGCTGTTTTTGTGTCTAACATATTATCCATTAATTTTTCTTTCTTTTTTTGTAGTTCGTAAATTTTTTCTTCTATTGAGTCTTTTGTTATTAGCTTATATACCTGTACATTTTTCTTTTGTCCTATTCTATATGCTCTGTCTGTTGCCTGATTTTCTGTAGATATATTCCACCATGGGTCATAGTGTATTACAATATCTGCACCTGTTAGGTTTAAACCTGTTCCTCCTGCTTTAAGAGAAATTAAAAATACTTTTACTGTTGGATCATTATTGAATTTTTCTACCATTTCTATTCTTTCGTCTACTTTTGTTGATCCTACTAATTTAAAATATTTTATATTTCTTTTTTCTAATTCTTTTTGAATGAATGGGAACATTGATGTATAACCTGAAAATAACAATATTTTATGGTTTCCTTTTATTGCGTCTTCTATTATTTCTATACATTGATTTAGTTTACTACTTTCGTCTTTATAATTCTCTATGAATAAGCTTGGATGGCAACATATTTGACGTAGTCTGGTTAGTGCTGCTAATATTTTTATTTGACTTTTTTCAAATCCATTTATTCCTATTTGTTCTGAAATATCTTGTCTAGCTTGCAATAAATATGACATATATATATTTCTTTGCTGTTCATTCATTTCATTGTTTAAAATGGTAACTGTTTTGTCTGGCAATTCTTTTAATACTTCTTTTTTATTTCTTCTCAAAATAAATGGTTGTATTAGCATTTTTAGTTTTTTCATTGCATTTTCGTCGTTGTCTTTTATTATTGGTGTTTCATATGTTGTTTTAAATTTTTTATATGTAAATAAATAACCTGGCATTATATAATCAAATATTGACCATAATTCAGCTAATGAATTTTCTATTGGTGTCCCAGTTAATGCATATCTTGTGTCTGCTTTTATTTGTTTGATTGTTTTTGCATTTTGAGTATTACTGTTTTTTAAATATTGTGCTTCATCTGCTATTATATATCTAAATTTGTAATTTTTTTCATTATATAAATTTATATCTCTTTTTAGTAAATCATATGATGTTATGACTAAGTCATAATTTTCTATTTCATTTATTTTTCTTTTTCTTTCTGCTAGTGTTCCTCTTATTACCAAAACTTTTAATTCTTCTGTAAATTTATTTGCTTCATTTTCCCAGTTTAATGTTAGCGAACTTGGTGATACAACTAGACTAGCTCCTTTTTCGTTTTTCTTAGTTTGGTTTAAATTTTCTGTTAATTTTAAATTATCTTCATTTTGGATTTCGTGCGTATTATCATTAATCTTATTATTATTTTTTTCATATACATAATCTATAATTAATGATAACATTTGTATTGTTTTTCCAAGTCCCATATCATCTGCTAAAATTCCTCCAAATTTATATCTATCTAATATTTTTAGCCATTTAAAACCTGTTTTTTGATAATATCTAAGTACATTATCTAATTTTTTTGGTACTTCTATTTCTTCTTCTAACTGATTTTTGTCCAAGTTATTTACTATTTCTCTATATTCACTATTTGTTACAACTTGAGGTGCTCCTATTCCTTTTAATAATTGGTTTAAATATAAAGTTCTATTAACTGGTAATGTTATTTTTCCTTCTTTCAATTCTTTATAATCTATATCCATTCCAGTAATTAATTTATCGAAAAAATCTATTTCCTCATTTTCTTCTAAGTTTATAAAACTTCCATCTTTAAGTCTATGATATTTCTTTTTTAATTTATATTTTTCCATTAAATCTTTCAGTTCTTCTATATCTAAATCTAAATTTTCCAAATTTATTGATAATAAATCATTTTCTACTTTAACTCCCAAATTTCCTAACTTTGGTTGTCTTATTTCTTTAGTTTTAAAATTATCTGTTGCTAAAACTTCAAATTTTTCCATATATAAATTTATATCTTCTGTTAAGAATTTATATATTTGTTCGTCTTTAGGTAATATAAAACTTAATTTTTTAGGTTCTATCATAAAACCAGTTCTTCTAAAAATATTTAAAACTCTTGTTTCTTCTATTATATTTCTAGAAATATCTAAGTTTTGATTTTCATCTAATGGGTTAAATTCTATATTTTCATAACAAAATTTAACATCTGCAACTAAATAATCTTTATCATCAAAATCTAAATATACTTTTACTACTAGTTTTTTAGGTATATATTTTTGTATTTCTTCTTCATTTATTTTATCTATTTTTATTGCATTTTTTACTTTTGGCATGATTATTGAAAATAATTGATATAGGTCTTCTTTTCCTAAGGTTAATTCTGTAATATAATTCTGTCTAAATATTTCTAATAGTTTTAAAGTTGATTTTTCAAATTCTTTATCACATCTATACAATTTATTTTGTAATAACAAATATTTATAATCTTTTCCTTTTATGATTGAAAGATTATATATTTCTATATTTGGAATTATCGTATATTCATTTTCAGATATCTTTTTTAACTCAAATTCTATTTTAGGTTGCTTTTCAGTAAATTCAATATATTCATTTTTATAGTCACGTTGGAATTCTATGGTCTCTCCTTTTAAAATATCAAATATTTCATCTATACCTGAGTTTCCTAATATTATATTAGTTTCGTTTAAAGCTTTTCCATAGTATCTATAATTACTATTTGAATTAGAATTCGCATATTTTATAATTTCTGCATACTTTAACACAAACTCTAATAACCTTTTGCTACTTTCATCAAATACTTCTTTGGTATGTATAAATTGCAATTTTTCTCCATATTTATAAAATTCTTTATTAAGCATTCTTGTATAAAATTCTGATAAATCCTTTATTTTATACATCCTTTTATTTCCTATTTTAAATTCTATTTTTAGATCATTTGTAAATTTGTCATAGAAAATTTTAGGTTGTAATTTTACATGTTCTTTAATGTTGATAACTTCCTCTGTATCAATATTATCTATTTCTTCATTATAAAATATATTTACTATTTGCTTGAAGTTTCTGTGTTCGATATTATTTTTAGGAATATGTTTTCTTGCAATTCCATTTAATACATTGTTTTCCTGTGATTGTTTTAGATTGTTTATATTACTATTGTGATTATATTCTAATACAGATGCTAATGTATGTTTACAAATACCATAATGATTATAGTAGTCTGGACATTCGCAATTTACATCTTCTACTTCTCCATCTTTTATTAATATATATGTTCTATATGTCATAGTTCCTATAACTTCTGCTCTTATTTCAAAATTGTTTAAGTCTGTGTAGTGGTCTTCTAAAATTCTTACTTTATTAGCATTTTTATATCTTATTGCTTTTTGTGTTCTTGCTTCTCCTGCATCTTCACATAATCTATCTAAAATATTGTTATTAATTAGCATTTCTTTCTCCTTTTCTCGGCTAATTATTATATAATATTTTGACTTAAAAAGCAATATATTTTAGATGGTTTTTCTCGCACTTATATCTAATCGTTACACTTCACAAGTATATAGGACATAGTTCATTAATAAATATAGTAATTTGAATCATAATATACTCTTTATTATAATTATTCTTTATTTATACGTCTAAAAACTGTTTTACCTCATAGTCTTTAAGGTATCTCCATTTTCCAAGTTCTATATCTTTAACTCCAATACCTGCAATTTGACTTCTATGTAGTGCAAGTACTTTATGGTTTATTGACTCACACATTTTTCTTATTTGTCTATTTTTGCCTTCATGAATTTTTATTTCTAATCTTGACTGATTTTTTTCTTTATCTATTTTTAATATTCTTACTTTTGCTGGTCTAGTTACATATTCTTCTATTTTTACTCCATTTTTTAATTTATTAACTTCTTCATTTGTTGCTATTCCTTTTAATGTTACTGTATATGTTTTTTCTACTTCATGCTTTGGATGTGTTACTTTATATACAAAATCCCCATCATTTGTTAAAATTAAAGCTCCAGAAGTGTACATATCTAGCCTTCCTACTGGTACAATTCTTTCTTTTACTTTTACTAAATCCAGTACTGATTCTCTATTAAATTGGTCTTTTACTGTTGTAACATATCCAATAGGTTTGTTTAATAAAATATATACATATTTTTGTTCGCTTTTTATTTGTTTGTTATTATAAAAAACTATGTCTTTTTTAGGATTTATTTTTGTTCCTAATTCTTTTACTATTTTCTCATTTACCTTTATCTTTCCTTGCTTTATTAGTTCCTCTGCTTTTCTCCTTGACGTTATACCACAATCAGCTATATATTTTTGTAATCTAATTTCTTCCATCTTATTTATTCCTTTATTTTAATCTCCATTAATTAATTTTTTCATATACTCTGGTAATTTAGCTTCTAGTTTCATTTGCTTTCCTGTTGTTGGATGTTTAAACTCTAAACTTTTAGCATGTAATGCCTGTCCTTTTATTCCCCACTTATTTTTTCCACTAGAATACGTTTCGTCTCCTATACATGGATATCCTATTTGTGCTAAATGTACTCTTATTTGATGTGTTCTTCCTGTTTCTATATTTACTTCTAACACAGTATATTCTGGATATCTCTTTAGTACTTTAAAATGTGTTATTGCTTCTTTTCCATTTTTACTTATTGCCATCTTTTTTCTGTCTTTATTGCTTCTTCCTATTGGCATATTTATTGTTGCTTGGTTTTCTTTTACTACTCCTCTTACTATTGCTATATATGTTTTTTTGACCTCATGATTTTTAATTTGTTCACTAAGATTTATATGTGCTTTATCATTTTTTGCAATTACTATAATTCCAGATGTATCTTTGTCTAATCTATGGACTATTCCTGGTCTTATTTCTCCTCCTATTCCTGATAAAGAGTTTTTGCATATTGCCATAATTGCATTTACTAATGTTCCATCTGGATTTCCATTTGCTGGGTGAACTACCATTCCTTTTGGTTTGTTTACAACTATTATATCATTGTCTTCATATATTATTTCTAATGGTATGTTTTGTGCCTTTAAAGATATTTCTTTTGGTTTTTCTTCTTCTAGTGTTATTACATCATTTTCTTGAACTTTATATGATGATTTTACTTTCTTATCATTTACTAATATTTTTTGATTTTCTATTAGTCTTTGAATAGCTACTCTTGAGATATCTTCGTTTTTTTCTGATAAATATACATCTATTCTTTTATTTTGTTCTTTGTCTTTTACTACAAATTTTCTCATGTTTCATCTTCGTATAATATAAAATTTATTATACAATCTCTCCCTTCTTTTTGTTGCTTATTTTTGATTTTCTTTATTGTCAACATCTATTCTCTCATATACTGCAAAATAGTCATCTTCATATAGTAATTTACATTTTGGATCATTTGTTTTAGTAATTATCATATTCATTTTTGAATTTTTATAAGTAATTATGTGTGTTATATCATATTTATCAAATGTATCCTCATAAAATATACCTATTCCTGATGTGTCTATAAAATCTGAAAATATGTCTTCATTTTTTCCACTGAATTCAGGTGCATATAAATCTGCTCTTGAATCAATAAATACTGGTATTCCTCTAAATAACATATAGCTTCCGTAATTGTATTCGTTATAAAATCTAGCTTCTCCTAAATCTATATTCTCTAATATAAAATCACATGCTTTTACTGGGTATGCTGTTTCATCTACAAATGTATCATCTAATTTATCTTTTACCATGTACCAACTAAATATCAACATTAAAATAGTAATTAAAGTTATTCCTATTTTTCCTGTTGCAATTTTTAAAGCTTTTTTCTCTATGTCAAATTTATATATTTCAGAAAAATTCATAATTATCCTGGTTAAAATTACTGAACATATTATTCCAAATATTGCTACTTGTCTTCTTGCAGACAACATTAAATATGTTAATCCACATAGCATGAATAAATCTGATAATCTTATTTTTGTTTTTGTAAATAATAATATTATCAAAAATATTACTATTGCACACATTACTTCTTTTTCATTTGTAATTGTCATTGGAAGATGTTCGTTAATATTTTGAGTTGTATTTCCTTCCATTGTTTTTGTTAAATATGTGTATGGTGTTGTTCCTAGCGGTGTTAAAAATCCTGTAAATATACAAATAATCATGATAATTATAAGCCATTTTACATTATTTCTTTTTTCTAGTTTTATTTTATATGGATTTCTTAATTCTTTACTTCTTCTTATCTTTATTTTGTCTGATAGTTCCTCTGTTTCTTTTAATTTTGCTTTTAAAAGTTCAAGTTTTTCTGAATTGTTTTCTCTTTTCTCTAGATTTTTAATTTTTCTTTTTAATAGTTTAATTTTATATTTTTTGTAAAATACTATTTCTCCTAATAGTGCAATTATATATTCTGCTATATATGGTAAATATAGGACAAAATAGAATGGAAATACCGCTACATGTAGATTTGCTATAATTATTGGAATTATAATCAAGCCTACTGCATATCTCTTTTTCCTTGTTTCTATAAATTTTTCTATAAAATATATTGTTAAAATGAATAATATAAATGTGGCAAGTTGTGCTCTGGCTGTTATATAGTTTCTTATTAAATACATTGCTCCTATTGTAACTAAAAATGAAATAACCTGATTTTTAGCGAGCTTTGTATTTATTAGATAAATTGATAAACCTAATAAACATGATAAAATACACGTTGTAACATATATTCCCATCATTCCAAATGCTGAATAGATATAATATGTTATTAAGTCATATCCCCAATGTGGATATGTATATGATAGATCTTGATGCCATGAAAAAGGATCTTGCATATCTATTCCATATTTATCTATATGCTCTCCTATTTTTATAGTATAGTATGTATCGTTTTGTAATGTTACTGGTGTTATAGATATACAGAATATAATTATTAGTATTACAGCTAAAATTGTAAATTTTACGCTACTATTTATTTTTCTTTTTTGTTCTTTTTTATCTTGATCTTTAGTGTTAGTTTTTATATTTTTTTCTTTGCTTTTTAATATTTTTTCTGTAATCTTATTTATTTTTTCTTTGACTTTAATTTTTTTCTTTTTCATTTATATTAATTCCCTTCTTAATTTTTTCAAATTATATCAAAAAAAGTTCCAAAAGACTAGACTTTTAAAACTTTTTTCCATATTATTACTATTTAGATTAATCAAATTAGAAAATATATAATTTGTATTATACGGCTTCTTGATTTTCTATTGCTTCTTCTTTTTCATTTTCCTTTTCTTCTATAACTTCTAAGCTTCCTATAGAAACCTCATATGCTACTCTATTTTCAACTGTACCATCATCATGTTTCTTTTCGTATGTTCTTGATTGAACTCTTCCTATTACTTTAACTTGACTTCCTACCTCTAAAGTTTGGCAAAATCTTGCGTTTCTTCCCCATGCTATACATGGAATATAGTCTGATTTGTTATATGCCCTATTTACAGCTAATAATACATCTGCTATTTCTCTTCCAAATGGTGTTTGTCTATAGATAGGTGCTTTACAGATAAATCCTATTAAAACAACTTCGTTTGTTATGATATCTTTTCTTACAATATCATTTTCCTCTTCTTCCTCTTTTACTTCTGTAATATCTTTTGCAAATACTGTTAATATAAGTCTATTTTTTTCATTTTGATAGCTATTATATGATCTAAATTGACCTTTTATTAATAGTTTTTTGCCTTCTTCTAAAGTATCTTCTTTTAATAATCTTTCTGACACTGTAATTGGTATTATGTCAAAATTTCCACTTAAACGTGGTATTGATAAATTAAATGAATAAAAACTTTCTCCATATATTTCATGGCTAAATTTTTTTTCTCCTGTAACCTTTCCTACTAATGTTAAGTAGTTGTTTTCTAAATAATTTGTATCCAATTTTATTTCCTCCCTATTTTTTTATTTTATCAATTGTGTTTTTTTCTTTACGCTCATTTAACTTACAGTTAACATTATACACCATTTTTTTGGTTTTGTCTACATAAAAAGTTAATTTTTTTAAAAAATGTTATCTTTTTCCTATATTTCTTCATTTATTTCTTCTTTATATATCAATGTTATGATGTATATAATTAAAATTTCATAGATTTTTAAATTGCAATTTTCTTTTTTATTGAGTCTTTTTTCTTGAACTTCTATGATGTTTTTGTCCATGTCTTTTATATTTTTTTGTAAATATAATAAAATATCTGTTTCTGTTACACTTGATATTGTTACTATTGCTTTGTGATTTAGTCCATATGTTATAATATTTTTATTATAATTTTGTAATAAACTTATATTTATATTTAAATCTGTATTTATTATTATATATTTTGCATTTTCACATAATATTTGTATTGTGTTCATGTAGTTATTAAATTTTTCTATGTTTGTTTCTATTATAATTGTTTCAAATTTTATATTTTTTATATTCTCTATACTTTTTAGATTAATATTAATTATATTCACTTTTTTATTTTTTATGTTTTCTAATAATTTTTGTTTAATATTTTCGAAAGTTTTATTATCTGAAATTATTCCAATAAAAGACATTTACCTATCCCCTTAATCTTTTATATTTTATATTATTTCCTTTATTGGTAATTTTATACATTATTTATTTTTTTATTTGTGTTCCATTGCTATTTATTTCGTAATTATCTTTATATATTAAATCAGATATTGTAACTACTTCTAATCCTTTAGATTTTATGTTTTTTATTAACATGTCTAAGCTATTTGCTGTATTTTTAGTTCCGTTATGGCTTAATATGATGTCTCCTGCTTTTATTTTATCCTTTAATCTATCCCACATTTGTTCTCCTGTAAGCCCGAGAATAGTCAAGCGTATCTAAATTCCATTGAATAGTATAATATCCTTTGTCTTGTGCTGATTTTATTACTGTATTATTGTACTCACCATATGGTGCTCTATATATATTTGTTCTTTTTCCTGTTATTTTTTCTATTTTGTCATTGCTTTTTTCTATTTCTTCTATGTTTTGTTCATATGTTAAATTATTTACATGTGGGTGTGTATTACTGTGTGATGCTATTTCGTGTCCTTCGTCTGATATCTTTTTTACCGCTTCTGGGAATTTTTCTATCCAGTCTCCTACCATGAAAAAGGTTATTTTTGTATTGTTATTTTTTAATGTTTCTAAAATTTGGTCTACATCATCTGCATTCCAGTCGCAATTGCTTTTGTGTAAGTGATTCTTTTTCTTTTGTATTTTCATGATTTTGTAAATATATTATTCCAATTATTTGTTGCAATGAACAATAGCGGGCTTGTTTAACATTTTCTCTGTTTATAACATTTCAAAACCTGTGTCATTGTCCGTGTGCCAAATTTTACATATGTAAAATTGTGTGCAATGTTGGAGCAAAGCGACTTTTCTATAATAGGAAAGGGTAACTTTCCTATTATAGAAAAAAATCTAGCTTTTTTGCTAGATTCTTTGTTTTATTAATCATTTTTATTTTTTAATTCTTCTTTTAAATATTCATAAACATAACTTGAAGATTCATAATATAGATGTGTTTCAAAATCATTTAATTGTTCAAAAGTATTTGAGTTATACACAATATCCATAGCTTCTTCCATTGTTATATTATTATCTTTCATTAAATATTGAATTAAATCCTGTGTTATACATTCTACCAAATAATTTAACTTTTCTAATATCATGTTTATACTCCTTTCAAGTATTCAATAGCTTTTTCTGTGTGAAAAGAATATTGATCTGTTAATTCTTTATATGTAAGCTCTTTTATTAATGTATCTATATCAATCAATCCATTTACAAAAGTTCTAAATAGTACGATAATATCATCATCTGCAACTGGTCCAATTACCAAATCGTATTTATTATCTATGTTACATTCTTTACTATTTGAAAATTTATAATTCCTGTCTCTATTATTTAATATAAATTTTGCCCATTCTTTTGAGGGTTTATCAAACTTTTTTATATTTAATCCTTTATCTTCAAAATTTTTTTCATCTAATTCAAAAGTATTTACTGTTTTTATTCCGCCCTTGCCTTTTTACTACTCTTTCTGCCATAAATTCTGCTTGTTTTTTTATTGTTGTACAATAAAAACCTTTTCCAAAATCCTTATATGGTCTACATTTTAACAAATCAATTTTGTTGATTTTTAAGTTTGAGCCATGATATAATATCATTTAATATCTCCTCCATTATTAATACATACTTGTTTTAAATCATCTATAGCATCATCTAATCCCACAGTGTGTTCTGCCTCATAATTTTCTTTTAAAAATTTAATCCCTTTAAAGGTTCTTAAATATAAATATGCTTCTTTACTTGTCATTTTAAATTGTTTTGCAAATTCATTAATACATATTACTATGTAATTAATTATATCTTTTTCCTGTTTAGACATATTTTCCCTCCAAAATTTCTTTTCTAATATATCTTCTATATTATACTATAATATAGAATGATTTTTCAATAAATAATTATTTTTTTTAATATAATTTTAAAATATGAGTTCAAGGTTTATATTATTTAATTTCAAGAACAATAGCGAGCTTTTTAAACATTTTCTCTGTTTATGACATTTCAAGGCCCGCGTTATTGTTCGTGCGCCAAATTTTTACTTTTTTAAAATTTGTGTACATTTGTTAGAGCAAAGCGATGTTCTTGCATACAATATATAGTCGCATAAACAATATTATATAAATTTATTTATATTTTCTATTAGATATAATGGTATATTTAATATTTTTCCATCTTGTTTTAAATTATTTAAGGAAAATCTAATTGATTTATTAACTTTAAATTTTTCATTATACTTTGTTAAACTTGTATTATTTGTTATTTTACCCGATTTTACTTCAACGGGGATAATTTCATTTTTATTTTGTATGACAAAATCTATTTCATTTCTATCAAAAGTAAAATAGTTTGGTACTGTATCATATATTAAGTTTAACATATTTAAAACATAGTTTTCTGTAAATGCTCCTTTAAACTCTTCAAATAACTTGTTTCCTTCTATAACTATTCTACTATCTAAATTAGCCATCCTTCTTAATAAGCCAACATCATTCATATAAATTTTAAAACAACTTAAATCACAATATGCCTTTAATGGAAAATCAGTTTTACTTACATTATATACTTTATAAATCAAATTAGCATCATTTAACCAATTTAAAGCACTTTCATATTCTCTAGCTCTTGCACCTTTTTTTATTGTTTGGTATAAGAATTTCTTATTTTCTTTTGCAAGTTGAGATGGTATCCCATTCCATATTAAAGATATTTTGTTTGCCTCACTATTTTGTGTATGTTTGGAAAAATCACTCTCATAAGCTTTTAATATATTATCTTGAATAGCATTCACTTTTTCCATATCCTTTTCATTTGTCCATGAATATACCGCTTCTGGCATTCCTCCTATTATAAAATAGGCTTTTAATTTTTCTTCTAATTGATTAGCAAATATTTCTGGAATAATTTGTATATCATTAATAGAATTTATATATTCAACTAAATTGTTGTTGTTATCAGCTTTTAAAAATTCTTTAAATGACATTGGATACATATTTAAAAACTCTACTTTTCCTACTGGAAATGATGTGTGGGATAATCTAATTCCAAGTAGACTTCCTGCACAGGCTATATGATATTCATTTGCTTCTTCATTAAAATATTTCAAACTATTTAAGGCATTTGGACATTCTTGAATTTCATCAAATATTATTAATGTTTTTTCTGGTTTTATTGCTTTTCCATATATAAATGACATTTGTTCTAATATTCTTTTTGGATCTTTTGTATTTGAAAATAAGTTATATAAATCTTCGTCATGGTCAAAATTAAAATATGCTACTCCTTCATAATTTTTTTCTCCAAATTGTTTTAATATATATGTTTTTCCTACTTGTCTTGCTCCTTTTAAGATTAATGGCTTTCTATCCTTGCTTTCTTTCCATTTTATCAATTCTTCTAATATTAATCTCTCCATTTGCAATCATCTCCATTCTTTATTATATTCAATACTATATTAATTATACTTCTAACTCACATTTTTGTAAAGTTTTTTGCTACTTTTATCACATTTTTGAAAGGTTTTTTATGTTTTAAATCACATATTTACAAATATTTTTATGTTTATAATCACATTTTTGCAATTTTTATATAACTTTGATACTTTTTTATATTTTTATTTGGATCTTTAGACAATGTTTAATATTTTCCTACAAATTAATTTCAATTAATAAATTTATAATTAATTTTGATATTATTCTTGTCCATTATTTCTATACTATCTATTAAATTTAAAATTATATTTCTATCTATATTTTCAAAACTTACAATTTCTTTTATGTATTTTATCAATTCTTTTTCTTTTGTATTTTCATAGTCTTGTAATTTTAGATTTAAATTTTCCGTTTTTTGCATTAACTCTTCTTGCTCTTTTTTATAACTTTCTGAATATGTAACAAATTCTTTTGTATTTATTATTCCGTTTACTCTATCTTCGTAAGCTGTTTTTAGTATTTTGTTAATTTGATTAATCCTTTTTTTATTGTCTGTAATTCTTTTTTCTATCTTCTTTTTTTCTATATTTATACTGCTTTTATCAATTGAATTTATCAATTTTTCTTTATCTATTTTCTCTTGCAAATTTTTTCTTAAATCTTCTACTACAAACTTATTCAAAATACTTTCTCTTATTGCTCTTCTTGTACAATAATCTTTTCCATATCTATTATACATACTACAAATTGCAACCATATCATCTTTTAATCCACTTTGTTTTTGATATGTATATTTGTTATGACATATTGGACAATATAACAAACCTGCTAATAGATGTTCAGTTTTCTCTTTACGGTGGATATTATGTGCTTTTCTTTTTATAATATCTTGTGCTAATTCAAATGTTTTTTTGTCAATTATTGCTTCATGAGCATTTTCTTTAATTAAATATTCTGATTTTGGAAGTAACCTATATTTTTTTACTTTATAACTTACCATTTCTCCTTTATGCTGAATTAAATCTCCTGTATATACTTTATTTGTTAATATAGATTTTATTGTATTGTGTCCCCATAAATTAGCAATTGCTTTGCAATGATATCTTGAATTTCTTTGTTTATATACAGATGGGCAGTCTATTTTTCTTTCATTTAATCTATGTGCTATATATGCTAAGCCCTTTCCATTTATATATTCATTAAATATATATTTAACTACCTCTGCTGCCTCTTCATCTACAATTAGTTTAGTAATATCATTTGGATGCTTTTTATATCCATATGGTGCAAATGCTCCAATGAATTCTCCCTTTTCTGCTTTTGTTCTTTTTACAGTTCTTACTTTTTTAGAAATATCTTTTGCATACATATCATTTACAACTGCTAAAAATGGTCCAATATCGTTATTATTCGTTTTTGAAAATGTATCTACTCCATCATTTACTGCAATATATCTAATATTTCTTGCCGGGAAATAGTTTTCTGTGTAATAGCCAACTTGTATATAATCTCTTCCTAAACGTGATAGGTCTTTTGTTATTACTAAATCTATTTTCCCTGAATTTACATCATTTATTAATCTTATAAAATCTGGTCTATTGAAATTTGTACCTGTATATCCGTCATCTGTGTATATATCTACTAAAATCCAGTTAGAATGTTTTGAAATATATTCGCTCAAAAAAATCTTTTGATTTTTTATGCTTTCTGATTCTGTTTTTGTGTCATCATCTCTTGATAATCTTAAGTACATTCCGCACTTTGTAAGTTTTACTTTCAATTATACTTGTTTCCAATTGATAAATTTTCTCCTTCCTCATAGTACATCGCATTTGGAAAAGAATTGTTATTTGGCTAGGTAAACAAATTTTAAATTTATGAGACGTGCTTTTTGCCCGTTGATTAAATTTAAAATGCAGTCGCCACTCCGTCAAATGGCAATTATTTTTCAAATTATTACTATGTCTATTATAAGAAACAAGTTATTTAGGATTTTGTGTTTTGAATTCTAACTCTTCGTTCTCTTTGTTGCAAGTCTTTTCTTGTAAATATATTGGAAGTAATATTTCCATTAGTTCTTGCAATGTTTTTCCTTCGTTTGAATAACTTCTTACTACATTCATGTCCACCTCTTTCTTTTTTAATGTATATGTTAAGACATATGATTTATTACTTAAACAAATCTAGTTTTGCTAAACCACTTCAATTTCTTATATTTGATACATTAAGATACGGTTTAGCAAAAGCGTATAAGATTTGTTGTCACGAAAAATTGCTTTGCAATTTTTCTGTGCAATATTGTTTTTAAATAATAAGAAAGATAATTTCTTATTATTTAAAAATAGATATAGATTATTTCTATATCTGTTACAACCAATCAAAAAAGAGTTCAGCACTTTTTTGCTAAACTCCATATTTTATATTGGTTAATTTTTGTATCACACTTTTCTTACATAAATGTCTAATACACTATTTTTTAATACTGCATTAGTTGACTTTTTGATAACACTTTTATTGCATAACTGCACTATACAATATTTGATAAACATTGTACTTTGCAACTTTTTGCTAACAAATTTTTTATATAAGAAATCTATAGAAAATTTTTATTTTCTACTTTATAGTGCCATTATATACAGTTTTTTACATTTTGTCAATATTTTACAAAAAATCTTTTTATAGAAATAGATTTAAATTAAAATCTAAATATTTTCTTTCTTTTTTGCCTTTTTACACATTTCAATATCACAATCATATATTGATAATCCATGTGCAATTTTTATAGCCATGCACCCTTTCCCACAATCTTTACAAGAATAACTCTCGTTTATGTTTTTCACATAACTTGGCAATGTATATTCATTCATCTTTTTCAGCAAATTAAAATCACTATCAAATATATT
>CALXAB010000035.1 GCA_944386175.1 uncultured Clostridia bacterium | reverse complement strand
TCCCCTTTGGCAATCTGTCAAAATAGCCCGTCCCCTTTGGCAATTTGGCAATTTTCGGGATTGGAGGAACGTCCCCTTACAGAAAGGAATGGTAGTAAAAATGACAGAACAACAATATATAATAGAAAATATGAAATCATTTGAATTGAAAGACATTTTTGATTGCGGACAGTGTTTTAGATGGAATAAACAAAATGATAATAGTTATACAGGTGTTTTCCAAAAGAACGTAATAAATGTAAGAAAAGAAGATAATAAAATTATATTTAAAGGAATATGCGAAAAAGATATAAAATCTACAATTGAGTTTTATTTTGACTTAAATAGAGATTATGAAGAAATAAAAAATAAGCTTTCTAAGATAGATGATAATGTCAAAAAAAGTGTAGAATATGGAAAAGGAATACGAATATTAAATCAAGAATTATGGGAAACTATAATATCATTTATTATTTCAGCGAATAATAATATTCCACGTATAAAAGGAATAATAGAGAGAATTTCAGAAAAATATGGAGACAAAATCGAATGGAATGGAAAAGCTTATTATACATTTCCGACACCAGAACAATTAAAACATGTTACAGTCCAAGAATATAGAAGTTTAGGATTAGGATTTAGAGATATTAGGTTATATGAAACAACGAAAATGATATTAGAGAAAAAGGTTGATTTAGAGAAAATGAAGGACAACAAGAATACTTTAGAAGTTAGAGAACAACTGTTACAATTAGCAGGAGTAGGACCTAAAGTAGCTGATTGTATATTATTATTTTCTACTTTAAAAAGATTTGAAGTTTTTCCTATAGATGTATGGGTTAGAAGAGTAATGAATGATTTATATATAAAAAATGAAGATGAAACCAAGGTTAGTAAAAAACAAATAGAAAAAATTGCAGTAGAAAAATTTGGAGATTTAGCAGGTTTAGCACAACAATATTTATTTTATTGGAGAAGAGAAGTTTAGGTTGCGTAATATATATGTAATAAAAATGTAATTAAAAAATAATAATTACCGAATAATGCAAATAGATAGTAGTTTATGTTACTAGCTATTTTTTTCATACGATAGAAAAGCTATTTTTTCTTACTGTATAGAAAACGCTTTACACAATGGTTACACACAATTTTACATACGTAAAATTGGCACAAGAACAAATCTACAGGAAGCCTAAGAGAAATGTAAAAAGTTGTACAAATATTATGGAGTGATAATTTGTTCTATTTACAAAAATCAAAATATAAATTAAAATTATATAGAGGATATTATACTTGGGAGGAAAAAATAGTGAGAAAAAAAATATTATCAGTTTTACTTATATTAATATTTAGTATATATTTAATAAATCCAGTAAAAGTATTTGCAGAAACAATATCAATAAATAAATATGTAGCATTTGGTGATAGTATTGCAGCCGGATATGCATTAGATGATGTAAATGATGGATATGTAAATCTGGTTACAAAAAGTCTAAATACTACTTCTGAAAATTATGCAGTTTCAGGCATGAATAGCACGGAATTTTTAGAATTATTAAGAAGTAATAAATATGAGAAACAAATTAAGGAAGCAGATTTAATTACAATATCAATAGGGTCTAATGATTTATTAGGAAAAATACAAGAATTAGCTTGTGATGCATTTGGATTAAATAAAGATGAAGTAGTAGATATAATACCAGAATTAAAAGAAGCATTTGCAAATGCTTCAGCAACGGAGAAACTAACAATGATACAAAAATTCTATACATCTTTAACATCACAAGAAACTACAACTATGTTTCAACAATCTATAAATGGATATGAGCAAAATTGGAAAAATATTGTACAAACATTAAAAGAATTAAATCCTAGTGCGAAAATAATAGTAACAGAATTTTATAACCCGTTTTATGGAGTAACAATTCCACTAGTTGGAGGAGACGAAACAATCAACTTTAGTGATTATGCAGAAACATACATAAGCCAAATGAACCAAATTTTGAATTCAAATACAACTGATTATGTGGTAGCAAAAATTCATGATAAATTTGATACAAAAGGTTTAACAAATGTAAATATTAGTTTAACTGATTTTAATATAGATCCACATCCTAATGTCTCAGGACATAAAGTTATTGCAGATACAATAATAGATTTATTACAGAGTTCTGAAGAGTTAATAGATATTAATGAATGTAATTTTTCAGAAATAAAAGACCAAACATATACGGGAAAAGCGATAGAACCAGAACTTAAAATTACTGATAAAGAAGGTAATGTATTAGTTAAGGATAAGGATTATGAAGTAGAATATTCTGATAATATTGATATTGGACAAGCAACAGTAACTGTAAATGGGATTGGAAATTATACAGGAACATATACAATAAATTTTGAAATAATAGAAGACAAAACAGGAAATAATAATACAAATACATCAGATAGTAATAATAATTCAAATAACGAGATAAATAATAATACAAATAATATTAATGATAATACAGTATCACAAATAAAATTACCATTCACAGGAGATACTTTAAAAACTATAATTATTGTGGGGATAATAGTAGCGATTTGTTTTGCAGTAGGTATTAAAATAAAGGAAAAATATTATAATATATAAAATAAGTATATATAAAAGTTAGAGATTCTATAAGGTATTGAAAAATTGATTTACATTATGGACAAAAGGTTTTGATGTAGATAAGAATAAAATAAAAAATTTCTCCTAGTTATTAGATATAATGAACTAAACCTAATAACTAGGAGATAATTTTTTTATGTAATAAGTAAGCATTTCCTATTGTATAAAAAGCACTACACAGTACAGAGGCACACAATTTTACTACATAAAATTGATATAGAAATAGTATGTCGATGTCGAAAAATGTCAAACGATTTTACTTGATTTTTAAAATACAAGATGTTATATTATTAACATAATATAATGTATAAAAATTTTAGTTAATAGTTTTTTAAAAATTAGTAAACATATAATTGAAGTTTTAAATCATGATTTTTATATCTAAGTTTAATTTTAAATCACAAAAAATATCAAAATAAAAATTTACCCATTAGTGTTGAAGAAGATAAAAAAATTTGGTAAAATAAAGGAGGAAAAATTTGAAAGAAGAAGTACAATTAAAAGTAACAAATGATTACATATTTAAAAGAATATTTGCCAAAAGAGGAAATGAAAGCATTTTAAAGGATTTATTAAATGCTATACTTGGAATAAAAATAAAAAAAATAGAAGTAATGGCAGAAGCAAATTTAGAAAAGGAAATAGAAACAAGAAAATTAGGAATATTAGATATAAAAGCAATATTAAATAATGATACTATAATAGATATAGAAATACAAATAATTAATAGACATAATATGATAGAAAGAACATTATATTATTGGTCAGGACTATATTATAACCAACTACGAAAAGGGGAAGAATATCAAGAAAGCAAAAGAGTAATAGCAATAAATATATTGGATTATAATGAATTCTTGGAAGGACCATATCACGAAATAGCAAAATTAAGAAGAGAATATATGTATAGAGTATTAACAGATAAGATGGAAATCCATTTTATACAAATACCAAAATTCAAAAAGTATAGAAAAGATATGAAAACAAAACTAGATATGTGGATGGAATTTATAAGTCAAATAGATAAAGAAGGGGTGGAAAATGCTATGAGCAAGAATAAGGAGATAAAGAAAGCACAGAAAGAATATGAATACTTAACAGGTGAAGAAAATGAAAGAAGAATAGCATTTTTAATGGATAAAGCATTAAGGGATGAAAAATCTGCGTATGTAGGTGGAAAGCAGGAAGGAATAAAGGAAGGTTTAAAAGAAGGAATAAAACTAGGAAGAAAAGATGGAGAACAAAAGAAACAAGAAGAAATTGCCAAAAATATGAAGAAAAAGAATATGAAAGTAGAATTGATATCAGAGATAACAGGGCTAACAAAAAAGCAAATAGAAAATTTATAGATGTATAGTAAAAAAATTTAGCAACTAAATTATGTATTCGAAAGGAATGCGAGTAAATATGGGATTAAGGATAATTTACGGAAAACCAGGAAGCGGAAAAAGTGAGTACTGTTTTTCAGAAATAGCAAAATTAATAAATAAAGAAAAAAAGATATATGTTATAACTCCAGAGCAATTTTCATTTACAGCAGAAAAAAAATTAATGAGTTCTATAAAAACAAATGCTGTAATAAACGCAGAAGTTATAACATTGAGTAGAATGGCATATAGAGTATTAAATGAGATAGAAGGAAATACAAGGACAAAATTATCAAAATGTGGAAAAGCAATGCTAATATATTCAATATTAAATGTTAATAAAAGTAACTTGAAATTTATTGGAAAAACAGATGAAAATATAGAATTAGCAATGACACTAATTACAGAATTAAAAAAACATGGAATAAAATTAGAAGACATAGAAAAAGAAATAGAAAAAATAGATGATAAATATTTAAAAACTAAATTAGAGGATATTAATTTAATATACAAAGAATTTGAAAATCAAATTCAAGATAAATATATTGAAGAAAATGACGTGTTAACAATTCTTGCAAACAATATAGGAAAAACAGAATTAATAAAAGAAAGTATAATATATATTGATGAATTTTCAGGTTTTACAAGCCAAGAATATGAAGTTTTAAAGGAATTAATAAGATATGCTAAACAAGTTAATTTAACAATCTGTTTAGATAAATTAGAGTGGGGAAAGAATCCAAATATAGATATATATTATTCCAATAAAATAACACTCAAAAAGATTTTAGAACTCGTAGAAAAAAATAATTTTAAATTAGAAGAACCAATCTATTTGGAAAATCAATATAGATTTAAGACAAATGAATTACAACATTTAAGTAATAATATATATAATATTAAATCCACAAGATATGAAAAAAATGTGGAAAATATACACCTTTTTTTAGCTAAAAATCAATATACAGAAATAGAAAATGTCGCTAAAAAAATAATACAATTAGTTAAAAAACAAAATTTAAGATTTAAAGATATTTCTATTATAAGTAAAGACATAGAGTCATATTCATCTTTAATAAGAGCAATTTTTCCAAAATATGATATTCCTGTTTTTGTAGATGAAAAAAGAGACTTAAATCAGAATGTAATAGTACAATATGTAATAGCTATACTAGAAATTTTAAATAAGAATTTTACAAATGATACAATATTTAATTATTTAAAATTAGGATTTTGTGATATAGATAAAGATGAAATATTCAAACTAGAAAATTACTGTGCAAAATGGGGAATAAAGCAAAATAAGTGGAAAAAAGAATTTGTATATGAAAAAGAAAATAGAGAACAAGAAGTTGAAAGACTAAACGAAATTAGAAAGCAAATAGTTAATCCATTATTAGAATTAAAAGAAGAAATTATGAAAGATAGAACAGCTAAAAATGTTACTAAAGCAATATATAATTTTATACAAAAGCAAAATATAGAAGATTTAATAAGTATGAAAATAGAAGAATTAGAAAAAGAAAATCTTTATGAATTATCAAAAGAATATAATACAAGTTACCAAATAATATTAGATATTTTAGATGAAATTGTATTAGTATTTAGTGATGATAAAATTACACTAGATAAATATATTCAAATACTTAAAGTAGGACTAAAAAATAGTGGATTAGGTAAAATTCCAGGAACTCAAGATCAGGTCATATTTGGAGATGTAGACAGGTCAAGAAGCCATAAAGTACATACAGTATTTATAATAGGCTTAAATGATGGGATTTTTCCAAGTGTTAATAAAGATGAGGGATTTTTAAATGATAAAGATAGAGAAAATCTGAAGCAAGATGGAATAGAATTAGCAAAAGGAACAATAGAAAATTTATATGAAGAAAACTTTAATATATATAAAGCATTTACAACAGCTGAAAATACTATATATTTATCATATGCCTCATCAGACAAAGAAGGGAATAGTTTAAGACCATCAATATTAATAAATAAAATAAAAAAGATATACCCAAGATTAAAAGAAAACAGTGATGTTATTAATAAAAAATATGAAATAATAAATAAAAAAATTACATATGAAGAATTATTAGAGAATATTGCAAAATTAAGAGATAAAGAAAAAATAGATGAAATATGGTATGCAGTATATTCATATTATAAAACAGATGACAAATGGAAAACCAAATTAAAAAATGATTTACAAGGTATCTATTATAAAAATTTACCAGAAAATATTAATAGTGATAACATAAATAAATTATATGGAAATACATTAAATGCAAGTGTATCAAAACTAGAAACATATCAAAGATGTCCCTTTTCATATTATTTACAATATGGTTTGAAATTAAAAGAAAAAGAGGAATTAAAAATACATACATTTGATACAGGAGCATTTATGCATGAGACCATAGATGAATTTTTTGAATACATTAATCAAGAAAAACTAAACTTAGCGGAATTAGAAGAAGAACAAATATTAAAAATAGTTTCACAAATAGTAGATGATAACTTAAATCTAAGTAAAAATTATATATTTACAGCAACAGCAAAGTATAAAGTTTTGGTAAGAAGATTAAAAAGAATAATAAGCAAAGCACTTAAATATATAATACAAACTATAATTTATAGTGATTTTAGTATAGAAGGAACAGAAATAGAATTTAATGAAAAAGGAAAATATTCTCCAATTATTCTAGATTTAGGAGAAGGAAAAAGAGTAGAAATAACAGGAAAAATAGACAGAATTGATACAGCCAATTCAGAAGATGGTAGATATTTAAGAATTATAGATTATAAATCTTCAAGTAAAAATATAGATTTAAATGAAGTATATGCTGGATTGCAAATTCAGTTATTAACATATGCAGATGCAATTTGTAGACAAGAAGATATAATGCCAGCAGGAATATTTTATTTTTCACTTTTAGAACAAATGATAAAAGCTGATAAAAAAATATCAGAAGAAGAAATAGAAGAAATGATAAGAAAAAATTTTAGAATGAAAGGATTAATTGTAGCTGATGTAAAAATTATTAAAATGAATGACAACACATTGACATCTGGAAGTTCTAAAATAGTTCCAGCAGCAATAACTAAATCAGGTACAGTAAACGAAAAATGGACAAATGGGGTAGATTCACAAGAATTTAAAATTTTACAAGATTATATATATAAAACTATAAAAGATATATCACGAGAAATATTAACTGGAAAAATTGATTTAAAACCATATAATAAAAATGGAAAAACACCTTGCGAATACTGTCAATATAAACCAATATGTGGATTTAATCTTAAAAATCCAGAAAATAAATATAATTATATTGATAAAAAAACAAAAGATGATATAATCAATAGAATGAAAAAAGATTTATTAACAAATAATTAAAAGAGCTAATTAGAATTTGCAAAATAAATCACGTAACAAATAAATGATATGATAAAAAGAAAGGAAAATATTTGATGGATTTATCAAATAAAAATGTAGTACATATCAAAAAGAATGGTATAGAATATTTACAATTTAGAAAATTATTAGAATATGACAATATCATAACACATGCGTATTCTCTAGGAATAGATAAAAATTATAGAATAGTTAGAGCAAAAACACAAAAATTAAATGATGAAAACGAATATAAAAAGGTCATAAACGATTATAGAGGGTTATGTGATGTGTTAGGATTAGATTATAAAAATCTCGTAAAAACAAACCAAACACATACAGACAATGTAAAAATAATAAACAATAAGATATTACCAGATTTGCCAGACTTTAATTTAGATGAATATAAAGAAACAGATGGATTAATCACAAATAGACAAAACATAATTTTAGCTACTACAAATGCTGATTGTATATTATTATTGTTTTTTGACCCTGTAAAAAAAGTAATAGCAAATGTGCATTCTGGATGGAGGGGAACAATACAAAAAATATCAGTAAAAACAGTTAAAAAAATGGTTAAAGAATTTGATTGCAAGGAGAAAGATATAATATGTTGTATGTGTCCAAGTATAAGAAAATGCCATTTTGAAGTAGAAAAAGATGTAAAAGATATGTTTGAAAAAGAATTTAAAGATACAGAAGGAATAGACATATCAAAAGTTATAGAAGAAAAAATTAAAGATAAAAAATGGAACATAGATACCATATCAATAAACAGACAAATTTTAAAAAACGTAGGACTAAAAGAAGAAAATATTATTGATAGTGGTTTATGTAGTGTTTGTCATTCTAAACAAATACATTCATATAGAGTAGAAAAACAAGAATATGGACTAAACACAGCACTTATTAATAGGGGACGTTCCTTCAATCCCTAAAATTCGGGATAATGGGGACGGACCTTAAGATTGCCATGATTGCCATGAGGGACGGGTTATTTTGGCACACTTTAATTTAAGAAATTTAAAATAGTTTATATAAAATTAACATGATGTGCCAAAATAACCCGTCCCTCATGGCAATCATGGCAATCTTAAGGTCCGTCCCCATTGTCCCGAATTTTAGGGATTGAAGGAACGTCCCCTAATATGAAAGGAGAAAAATAGAAATGATAATTCCTGCAAAATTAGTTAAAGGAGATACAATAGGTGTAGTAGCACCATCAAATCCAATTATAGGAGAGAATATAGAAGAACTAGAAAAAGCGAGGCAAATTATAGAAAATGATGGATTTAAAGTAAAATACTCTAAAAATCTTTTCTCAAATACAAATGGATATAGTAGTACAGCAAAAGAAAAAGCAGATGATATAAATGAAATGTTTAAAGATAAAGAAATAAAAATGATATGGTGTGCAAAAGGTGGAGAAAATTCTAATTCTACTTTTGAATATTTAGATTATGAACTAATAAAAAATAATCCTAAAATAGTTTGTGGATATAGCGATATAACATCTATAACTAATATCATAACAGAAAAAACAGGACTTATAACATTTAGTGGTATAAATTTTAAAACCATAGCAACAGATGAAACAGATTATAGTTATAAAGAAGCAATTAAAAGATTTGTAGATGGAAGTCTAGAAATAGGAAAAAAAGATGACGAATACCAAATCATAAAACAAGGACAAGCAGAAGGAAAACTTATAGGTGGTAATTTAAGCTTAACTAGAGGAATGGTTTCTGGCAAATACTCTATAGACTTTACAAATAAAATTTTATTTTTAGAAGAATTAGGTATTGAAACAGACCCAGCGTTAGCAAGTAACTTTTTATATTATATGAAGCAAAATGGAGTATTTGATAAAATTAAAGGACTATGGATAGGAAACTATGAACATGAAAGTGGAATAAAATTAGAGCAGATAGTTTTAGATGTAATAGGAGAAGAATACAATTTTCCAATTATAAAATCAAATAACTTTGGGCATACAGAAAAGAAAACAGTAATTCCAATAGGAACAAAAGCTAAAATAGACACAGATGAGGAAATAAAGATAAAATTAATAGAAAACTGTATTATTAGTGGATTTACTTTCAACTAGGGGACGTTCCTTTAATCCCTAAAATCGGGGATAATGGGGACAGATATGGAGATTACTAAAAAATAATACAAGCTATTTTGCCAATTACAAAGGTCATTCCGGATTTTAGGGATTAAAGGAACGTCCCCCTAGTTGTCAAAATAGCCCGTCCCCTTTGGCACTTTGGCAATAAAAGGAGTAATAAATATGTTTGATAATTGGGAAGATTTAGAAAAATCAATTATAGGTTGTAATAAATGTAAATTGTACAAAACAAGGCAAAATATTGTATTTGGAATAGGTAATAAAGAAGCAGATTTGATGTTCATTGGTGAAGGACCTGGAGCAGATGAAGATAGATTGCGGAGAACCATTTGTTGGAAGAGCAGGAAAATTAATGAACTTAGCATTTCAAACAGTTGGTATAAAAAGAGAAAATGTTTATATAGCAAATATAGTTAAATGTAGACCACCATCAAATAGAAATCCTGAAAATGACGAATGTGAAGCATGTATGAACTATTTAAGAAATCAAGTAATTTTAGTTAAGCCTAAAATTATTGTATTATTAGGAAGTGTAGCTTTAAAAAACATATTGGGAAAAGAGTATGGCATTACATCAGCAAGAGGGAAATGGATAGAGAAAAAAGGAATAAAATATATGCCGACATGGCATCCAGCAGCTTTACTTAGAGATGAAACTAAAAAAATTGACTTTATAAAAGATTTAAAATTAGTAATAAATGAATTTGAAAATAGTTAATATCTCTAGAGATAAATATTTATATAATAAAAATATGAGATTTTATTTGTACACTAAAGTCAAATCAATTGACATACATAAATAAAATTAGTATAACTATAATGGAGGTTATATCAAAATGTCAGAAGAAATAGAAAAAAAAGCCAGTTATTGTTTGAATTGTAAAGTAAAGCCATGTTCTTTGAAAGGATGTCCATTAAATAATAATATACCTGAATTTATAAAACTAGTTAAAGAAAAAAAATATTTTGAAGCATATAAAATATTATCAAAAACAACAGTATTACAAGGAGTATGTGGTAGAATATGTCCACATGAAAAGCAATGTCAAGGCTCTTGTGTAAGAGGAATAAAAGGAGAACCAGTATCAATAGGTGATTTAGAGGCATTTGTTTTTGATAAAGCAATAATAGAAGAAAAACATAGTTTGTTAGAATTCTATAAAGATGAAATCAATCAAAATAAAGTGTTCTATGATAAGAAAAAGGTTGCTATTATAGGAGGAGGACCGGCTGGATTAACATGTGCAGCTTTTTTAGCTAAAAGTGGAGTAAATGTAACTATATATGAAAAGTATAATTATTTAGGAGGACTTTTAGTATATGGCATACCAGATTTTAGACTTCCAAAAGAGATAGTAAAAGAAACAGTAAATCAGGTGTTAAATTTAGGTGTAAATGTAAAATATAATCAAGAATTGGGAAAAAATTTGAAATTAAAAGATTTGGAGCAAGAATATGATGCTATATTTTTATCTATTGGAGCAAATAAATCTTCTAAAATGGATATAGAAGGAGAAGGTTTAAAAGGTGTATATGGAGGAAATGAACTTTTAGAATATGATTTACATCCATCATACAAAGGAAAAAAAGTAGCTGTAATTGGTGGAGGAAATGTAGCTATGGATTGTGCAAGAACAATAAAAAGGCTAGGAGCAAGTGAAATAAAAGTAGTTTATAGGAGAGCTAGAGAACAAATGCCGGCAGAAAATAAGGAGATTGAAGATTCTATAAAAGAGGGAGTAAAGTTTTTATTTCAGCATAATATTGTAAAAGTTTTAGGTAACGGAAAAGTAGAAAAAATGGAATTAATAAAAACTCAACTTGTAGAAAAAGAAGGTGAAAGTAGATTAGTTCCAGTAAATATAGAAAATAGCAATTATATAGAAGATATTGACTATATTATTATGGCACTTGGGTCAAAACCAGAAAATTTTGTATCCAATTTAGGACTAGAATTAAATAAATGGGGAAATGTAGAAATAAATGAGAATTACCAAACATCAAATCCTAAAATTTATTCTGGAGGAGATTTAGCAGGAGTCAAAGGAACTGTGGCTTGGGCTGCAAAATCAGGAAGAGAAGCAGCAAAAAGCATTTTAGAAAATATGAGTAAAATTGGAACAACAACAAATTGATTCTAAAAATAAATGCACACAAATTTTATTTTGTAAAATTTAACATGCAAACAATAACGCGGGCTTTGAAATATTATCTTTGTTTATAATATTTTAAAACCCGCTATTGTTATGTATGTGAAATATTCAAATAAATTTGAATTAGAAGTAGTATTAATATAAATTATTATGCAATATCACTATCTTTTTGTGCCTTTTCACCAAAGATTAGTTTTTTAATTGCTCTAAATAATGCAATTAATTTATTTTCTTTTTTAGTAATAAGTTTTAAAGAAAGTTCAAGTTCACCATTTTCAATAGAATTATATTTAGCTTCTAATGCATTCATTTTTTTTACATAATAATCATTAAAGAAAGTATAACCTTCTGCAAAACCTAGATAATTTTTAAAATTGTATAATTTTTTTCTGTAATTTTCAACTTGTTCTAAATTAGTTATATCATTAAAAGTCTTATCAAAATAACTAGAGATAATCAAATTTTGAGTTCTTAAAAAAGTCAAAGTTATTTCATTCTTTAGTTCATCTATTTTTTGAACCATACTATCAATTTTTTTGTTTCTATCATCAGTTTCAGATATCTTATTATTAAGTTTGATAATATTTTCTTCATTTAATAGAATATCATCAATGGCATTTTGAATAGCCATAAAAGCTTTAGTAGAAATAATTTCAGATAATTTATTTTTAAAATTATCATTGCTATTTAATGTACTTTCAAACAAAACATCTTCCCCAGTAAAATATGCTAATTGATTAACTAAACAGCATTCTAAAGGATAATAGGAAGGACTAATAGTCTCAAAACTAATTCCAAAATATTTTACATATTCTTTAGGAATTGCATTTATCTTTGAAGACATTAATTGTACAGCAGCTTCATTTAGTCCTAAACCATATGTTTTGAATTCTGTATAATCACAAAGTCCCATTCGAATTAAATAATTATGTTTGTCCTTAACTTCCTGAATGTAGTGTATGCATTCATGTATAGCAAATTCTTCAATATCTTCTTCGGGAATATGATCATTAAAATATATAGACTCATTTTTATAAAAATAATTAGCTTCAGCTAATCCATCAGGCATTTTAGCTCTATACATATTTAATCTAGATAATTTTATAAAAAGCTCATTTTGGTTTAATCCTAAATCAGGAAAAGTCTCACATAATTTTATAGATATATTTCTTGCCAAAGAATTAATTTTTAAAGTATCTAATGGCTCAATAACTTCTATACCGTCTTTTTTCAAATCAGATTCTATACTCATTAAAAAATCTCCTTAATATATTATAATTCAACATATATTATACTATAAAAAGAAGTAGATAGTATTTCAAAAATATTAAATATTAGTTACAATTTTGTTACGATTAATAGCCCTATGAGGAATAATACACCAATAAATATAGTATTTTTCGGTTCAATACATAATTTAAAAAATTCTAAATTAATTTTTTGGTCCCCTTTCACTTAGTCCTCGCTTCGCTCGACGTGAACATTACCCAAAAAATTAATAAAGAATTTCTAAAATTACTCCAATCACATTCAAAATACTATATTTATTGGTGTATTATTCCTCATAGGGCTATTAATCGTAACAAAATTTTTAGCTATAGGGAATAGAAAAAAGGGAATCCCTCTTTCCCTATTTTAGAACAATGTTGTATATTTTGTTCTTTACATATATTTCTTTAACGATAGTTTTTCCATCTAATTTAGAATCTATTGCTTCATGGACTTTTTGCTTGATACTGTTTTCATCTTCATCTATATTAATATTTATAGTACCTTTTAGTTTGCCATTAAATTGAATTGGTAAAGTTATTTGATTAGAGATTGTTTTACTGTCATCATATGTAGGCCACTTTTGATATGCTATAGTCTCATTATGTCCTAATATGTTCCATAATTCTTCAGTAATGTGAGGAGCTACTGGATTTAATAATTTTAAAAATCCTTCTGCATATTCTCGTGGAAAGACTTCTTCTTTATATACTGCATTTATAAAAATCATCATTTGAGATATTGCAGTGTTAAAGTTCATAGTTTCATAATCATTTGTTACTTTTTTTACAGTGTAATGATAGTCTTTTTCTAGATTTGTATTTTCTTTATCTTGAATTTTATCTGATTCAGTATATAAACGCCAAACTCTATCTAAGAATTTTTTAGTTCCTTCAATACCATTTGGATCCCAAGGTTTTGCACTATCTATAGGTCCCATGAACATTTCATACATTCTTAAACTATCTGCACCATATTGTTTTACCATGTCATCTGGATTTATTACATTACCTTTTGATTTGCTCATTTTTTCGCCATTGGTTCCTAAAATCATACCTTGATGACGAAGTTTTGCAAATGGTTCTTTAACTGGAACATAACCTTTATTATATAAATAATTATTCCAAAATCTTGAATATAGAAGATGTCCTACAGCATGTTCCGGACCTCCAACATATAAATCAACTGGCATCCAATATTCAAGCAATTTTTTATTAGCAAACTCATCATTGTTTTTAGGATCAATGTAACGTAAGAAATACCAACTAGAACCAGCAGAACCTGGCATTGTACTTGTTTCTCTTTTAGCTAGTTTACCTTCAAATGTCGTATTAACCCAATTAGTAGCTTTATCTAGCGGAGATGCACCTGTTTTTGATGGTGCATAATCTTCTAATTCTGGTAAAACTAAAGGTAAATCATTATCAGCTAAAGCTTTCATTTCATCATCTAAAAATACTATTGGAATCGGTTCTCCCCAATAACGTTGTCTTGCGAAAATCCATTCACGAAGTTTATAATTAGTTTTTTTCTTACCTATATGGTTGTCTTCTAGATATTTAATCATTTTATTTATAGCAGTTTCCTTATCTAATCCATCTAAAAATCCTGAATTTATGTGCTTACCATCTTCAACAAAAGCTTCTTTAGAAATATCTCCACCTTCTAAAACAGGAATAATTTCAATTCCAAATTTTGAAGCAAATTCATAATCTCTTTGGTCATGTGCAGGAACAGCCATAATACATCCAGTTCCATAAGTAGAAAGAACATAATCAGAAATCCATATAGGAATTTTTTTACCATTAACAGGATTAATAGCATAACTTCCTGTAAATACACCTGTTTTATCTTTATTTAGTTCTGTTCTTTCTAAATCAGATTTAGAAGTAGTTTCAATTTTGTATTTTTCAACCTTTTCTTTTTGATCTGGACTTGTAATTTTATTTACTAGTTCAAGTTCAGGTGCTAAAACGCAATAAGTTGCTCCAAATAAAGTGTCTGGTCTAGTTGTAAATACTGTAAATTCTATGTTATCAAATCCATCCACTTTGAATGTAACTTCTGCACCTTCTGATTTTCCTATCCAGTTTCTTTGTATTTCTTTGGTAGATTCTGGCCAATCTATGTCATTTAAACCATCTAATAAGATGTCAGCATATTTAGGAATATCTAAAACCCATTGTTTCATATTTTTACGAATAACAGGAAATCCTCCTCTTTCACTTTTTCCATTAATAACTTCATCATTAGACAAAACGCAACCTAATTCTTCACACCAGTTAACAGGCATTTCAATCAATTTAGCTAATCCATCATTATATAATTGTTTAAAAATCCATTGAGTCCATTTATAAAAATTAGGGTCACATGTTGATATTTCTTTGTCCCAATCGAAAGATAGTCCAAGCATTTTTAATTGTTTTTTAAATGTTGCAATATTGTTTTGTGTGAATTCAGCTGGATGGTTACCAGTTTTAATTGCATATTGTTCAGCAGGTAAACCAAATGCATCCCAACCCATTGGATGTAATACATTATACCCTTGCATTCTTTTCATTCTTGATATGATATCTGTTGCAGTATATCCTTCTGGATGTCCAACATGTAATCCTTGTCCAGATGGATATGGAAACATATCTAAAGCATAAAATTTAGGCTTAGTAAAATCCCATACGTCTGTATAAAATGTTTTGTTTTCATCCCAATAGTCTTGCCACTTTTTTTCTATTTTGTTAAAGTTATAATCCATTGATAAAATCACATTCCTTTCATAGGGCATAATTGAATTAAGAAAGCCCATTTCTATATAATATTAGGTCATATTATATAATAATTATTCCTTGATTTCAAGAGCTTTTAAAACACTAGTAACAAAAAATATAAAAAAGACTTGCATATGAATAAATAATATGATAGTATAATTGCAAATACGGTTGCATGGAAAATACAACCGTATACAGAAAAGTCCTATTAACTTCCCAATTTAGGACTTAGCATACTTTATAAAAGTATAAGCCATATTTATTATAGCACAAAAACTATATTAAAGTAAAGTATGCTTTTTCTGTAAATAATAAGAAAGGAGGAAAAGAAATGCTTTACTTGGTAAATAAGAACGCACAAATAGAAACAGGAAATCACAAAATACATAAAATAAATTGTAAAAGAAAACCAAAAGATATTAATGTTATAAACTTAAAAGATGTATATAATCCTAGAGTAGCATTGTGCGAAGCGAAAAAATATTTTTTTAATGTTGATGGATGTAAATATTGTTGTCCAGAAATTTATTTAAAAACAATAAAGAGAAATAGACATATTATTATTTTAAAAAAATAATAATACAACGTTGCACAGAAAAAGTGAATAGCAATTTTTACATCGAATAATTTTCACTTTTTTAGAAAACTTGAATTAAAAAATCAGTGAAAAATTCTGGAGAGGCAGGATTTGTCTATAAAATAAAAATTAGGATATACTATGAATATTATAGTATATCCTATAAGATAAAATTTAAAATTAAAATATTTTCAATAAGGAGTGATGTGTAATGAAACTAAGTGATGTTTCAGAAATATTTATTGGAATATTAGTAAAAAGAGAAGAAAAAAAAGGTGGAGAATATCAATTTGCAATATTCGATTTAAAAAATTATGAAAATAATGAAAATGAATATGATATTGTAGAAACTGATAAAAATTTAGAATATAAGTTAACCAAAAAAGGGGATTTAATTTTTAGATTGGTGTACCCTAATAAAATAATATATATTGATAAAAAATTACAAGGGATGTTAGTTTCTTCTCAATGGTGCATTATAAGGCCGCAAAAAATAAATGCGAAATTTTTAAAGTGGTATTTGGAAAGTGATGAAGGAAAAGAAAACATATTAACAAACATTTCAGGGTCAACTGTTCAAAAAATATCAGTACAATCTCTTAAAATGTTGGAAATACCAGAAATTACTTTGCAGCAGCAAAAGAAATTAGAAGATATAATAGAATTATGGAAAAAAGAGAAAAAAATATTATTAGAAATAATAAATAGTAAAGAATTATTATATAAAAATTTAATAGAAGAATTTATAGAAAATGAAAATAAAGCTAGAAAAGCTTAAAAAAGAAATGAGGTAAAGATGGAATTACTTTTAAAAATTTATGATGAGATACTATATTTGTGTAAAAATTTAAAAGACAAAACAAATTTAAAAACAAATTATATAGAATATATTTCAGCATTATTATATATAAAATACTCAACAAATAGTTTTTTTTATGATAATTTTTCAGAATTATATCAACAACGAAATAATTATTATATAGCAGATCTGATAGATGAAAATCTAGAAAAAATTAGAAATAAAGAAAACGATAAATATATTTTTAGCAATATAAAATTTAAGGATATAATTATATATAGAGATATAGGCGAAGAGAATATATTATCAAAAATAATAACTAATTTATATAGAATCTTCGAAAATAAGGAAATTACACAAAAAATGATTGCTATAGTTTATGATAATTTATTGCAAAAATGTATAGAAGAAAAGGAATTTGTAGTAGATAATAGAGAATTCTATACACCAACTAGTATTACAGATTTAACTTCAAAATTAGTTGCAAAAAATGGAGAATGTAAAGTATATGATCCAGCGTGTGGAAGTGGTAGTTTTTTGATAAGTGCTAATAATATTTTTGCTACACAAGTGTACGGAAGTGAAAGTAACATAAATTATTATAATATTTGTAAAACATCTTTACTATTAAACGAAATAAAAAACAGCAAAATAGAATTCAATAATACACTTGATAATCAATTTATACAAAATCAAAAATATGATATTGTTATGTGTAATCCACCTTTTTCAACTAAAAATTGGATTGCAAATGCTGGCAAAAAAAATAAAAAAATGTTTGAAGAGTATAAAATGAAATCAACATCAGTTGGAGATTATGCATATGTACTCAAATGTTTATCATGTTTAAATGAAAATGGAAATATGGGGATAATATTGCCACATGGAGCATTATTTAGAAATTCAGAAAAAGAAACAAGAAAAAAGTTGATAAATAAAGGATATATTAAAGCAGTTATAGGATTGCCAGAAAATTTATTCTTTGGTACAAGATTGTCAGTAGTAATATTGATAATATCAAAGAGAAAAAATGATGATACAGTATTATTTATAGATGCAAGTAAAGAATATCAAGATAGTAAACATAAAAAATGTTATGAAATTCCGGAGGAAAGTGTACAGAAAATTGTAGATATATTTAATGAAAGAAAAGAAATAGAAGGATTTTCACATATAGCGACAACACAAGAGATAGAAAATAATGAATATAATTTGTCAATCAAAAAATATGTTAAACAAATAAAGCCTAATATAAAGGTAGAAAAAATCCCTTTAGCTTATAAAATTCTTAATTTAGAAAGAGAAGCCTCAATACTTGAAGAGAATATAAAAGATGTTTTAGAAGTTCTAGGTATGGATGAAGTAACTAACTTAAAAATTCCCAAAACTCAGAATTATGATTTTGATTATAGTATTTTAGGTAAAAATATTAGAGAACAAAGAAAAAAGAAAGGTTATACACAAGAAGAATTAGCAGAAAAATTGGAAATTAGTTTTAAGTATATTGCCAGAATAGAAAGTGGAGCTAGTGGAATAAAAATAAGCACATTAGCTAAATTATGTAAGATACTAAATATTGAAGCTGATAAATTATTGTTTGATTAAATATTAAAATTGTATTAGATTTATCAGATTAAAGATTAAATAAATCAATATTGAAAATAAAAGGTTCTAAAAACTCCTTATTAGAATACAATTAAACAAAAGTATTCTCAATAGGAGGTTTTTCTGTATGAGACATATATCAATAGAAGAACGTGCAATTAATTTAGCACATTATATTATAGATTCAAAAGACACTGTAAGGGGGGCAGCAAGAAAATTTGGTATCAGTAAAAGTACAGTACACACCGAAGTAACATTCCAGAACGGTAAGAATAAATCGCCTATATTTCCAGAAAGTATTGAAATTAAAAAGGTTTTCTTAGCAGAGAA
>CALXAB010000034.1 GCA_944386175.1 uncultured Clostridia bacterium | reverse complement strand
TTCTAAAATTACTCCAATCACATTCAAAATACTATATTTATTGCTGTTATTATCCCTGGTATGGCTGTGAATTGTAAGCATATTATATTATATTATTTTATATTATTTTATTTTTTTATAAAACCAAAATATAGTATTGCTACTATTTCTAATATTGTTATTATTGGTAAACCTACAACAAATTGCAACTTTTGAGTTTTATGTCTAAAAGTGTACATTCCTGCAATTGTTCCAATTCCTCCTCCTAATCCTGTAATTATAAATAAAGTTTTTTCTGGTATTCTCCATTTTCCTTTTTCTGCTTTTCTTTTATCTAACCACATTATAAAAAATCCTATTATATTTATTATTATTAAATATATAATAAAATTTTGCATTGTAAATATATTTGAAAATTCTATTTTTTGATAATTCATGTCTTCCTCCTTTATTAGGGGACGTTCCTTCAATCCCTAAAATTCGGGATAATGGGGACGGACCTCTTCAGGGTTTAGGTGATATCATCATAAAATATATGATTTTGAATGTGATTGGAATAATTTTAGAAATTCTTTATTAATTTTTTGGAAAATGTTCACGTCGAGCTTTAGCTCGGACTAAGTGAAAGGGTGTCAAAAAATTAATTTAGAATTTCTTAAATTATGTATTGAACCGAAAAATCATATATTTTATGATGATATCACCTAAACCCTGAAGAGGTCCGTCCCCATTATCCCGAATTTTAGGGATTGAAGGAACGTCCCCTTTATCCAAATAAACTAATTTGATTACTTTGGCTCATACCTTCTAAACATCCAAATTTTTTTAATAATTCTGCTACTGAGTCTCCTACTTTTGAACGTATCTTCATGTCATCTATTGACATGAATTTTCCTTCTTGTCTTGCTTTTTCTATTCCTTGTGCTGCTACTGTACCTAATCCTGGTATGCTATTTAATGGTGGTCGTATGCCTCCTTCTTCTACTATAAATTTTGTTGAATGTGATTTATATAAGTCCATAGGTAAAAAGTTTATTCCTCTTTCATACATTTCTAATACTAATTCTAGTACTGGATACATTGTTTTGTCTTTTGGTGTTGCATTGTTTCCTAGTAAGTCTATTTCTTTCATTTTGTTTTTTACTTTTTCTTTTCCGAAACACATTATTTCACTATCAAAGTCATCTGCTGCCCTTATTGAGAAAAATGCTGCATAATATGCTTCTGGTTTATGTACTTTGAACCACGCTATTCTAAATGCATTTGTTACATATGCTGCTGCATGGGCTTTTGGGAACATGTATTTTATTTTTTCACATGATTTTATGTACCAGTCTGGAACATTATTTTCTTTCATTAAGTTTTTAAATTCTTCCCATTTTGCTGGGTCTTTTAATGCCTTTCCTTTACGTACTGTTTCCATTATCTTAAATGCTGAATTTGGTGGTAATCCTTGTTTTATTAAATATATCATTATATCATCACGACAACATATTGCTTCTGTTAGTGTTACTGTTCCTTGTTCTATTAATGTTTGTGCATTTCCAAGCCATACGTCTGTACCATGTGATAGTCCTGAGATACGTATTAATTCATCAAATGTTGTTGGTTTTGTATCTACTAGCATTCCTCTTACGAATTTTGTTCCAAATTCAGGTATTCCATAACTTCCTACTTCTGATTTTATCTGTTCTGGTGTTACTCCTAATGCTTTTGTTGAACTAAATATTGACATTGTTTCTTTGTCGTCTAATGGTACTTTTGTTGGGTCTATTCCTGTTATGTCTTGTAACATTCTTATTACTGTAGGATCGTCGTGTCCTAGTATGTCTAGTTTTAAAAGGTTTGTGTCTATTGAATGGTAGTCAAAGTGTGTTGTTATTATATCTGAGTTTGGGTCATCTGCTGGGTGTTGTACTGGACAGAATTCGTATATCTCTCTTCCTTTTGGTACTACTATTATTCCTCCTGGATGTTGCCCTGTTGTTCTTTTTATTCCTGTACATCCTGTTGATAATCTTTTTATTTCTGCATTGTTTACTGGGATGTGTCTTTCTTCAAAATAGTTTTTTACATATCCAAATGCTGTTTTGTCTGCTACTGTACCTATTGTTCCGGCTTTAAATGTTGTTCCTTTTCCAAATATTACTTCTGTATATTTATGTGCTTTTGCTTGATATTCTCCTGAAAAGTTTAAGTCTATATCTGGTTCTTTATCTCCATTAAATCCTAAAAATGTTTCAAATGGGATATCCATTCCGTCTTTATCTAATTTATGACCACATTTTGGGCATTCTTTATCTGGTAAGTCGAATCCATTTTTGTAACCATAATCTGTAAAGTCTGAATATTTACAATTTGGACATCTATAATGTGCTGGAAGTGAGTTAACTTCTGTTATACCTGTCATATTTGCTACGAATGATGATCCTACTGAACCTCTTGAACCTACTATGTATCCATCTTCATTTGATTTCCATACTAATTTTTGTGCAATTATGTACATAACTGAAAATCCATTTGATATTATTGAGTCTAATTCTTTATCTAATCTAGTTTGCACTATTTCTGGCAGTGGATCTCCATATAACTCATGCGCCTTTCCATATGCTATATCTTTTATTGTTTGTTCACATCCTGGTATGTGTGGTGGACATTTTTCTGGTGATATCGGACTTATCTGGTCACACATGTCTGAGATTTTGTTTGTATTTGTTACTACTACTTCATATGCTTTTTCTTTTCCTAAATAGCTAAATTCTTCTAACATTTCTTCAGTTGTTCTTAGATATAATGGTGCTTGATTATCTGCATCATCATATTTTTGACCTGCTTCTAATATTCTTCTATATACTTCATCTTGTGGATCCATAAAATGTACATCACATGTTGCAACTACTGGTTTGTTTAGCTTTTCTCCAAGTGCTACTATTTTTCTATTTATATCTCTTAATCCTTCTTCATCTTTTACTATTCCATTTCTAATTAAGAACTGATTATTCCCTATTGGTTGAATTTCTAAATAATCATAGTCTTGTGCTATTTCTTCTATTTCATCATCTGGTTTTCCAAGTTCTATTGCTTGATATAGTTCTCCGGCTTCACAAGCACTACCTAAAATCAGCCCTTCTGAATATTTTTGATATAAACTTTTTAATATGCGAGGTTTTCTATAAAAATAGTGTAAATGTGATAATGATACTAATTTGTATAAGTTTCGTAATCCTATATAATTTTTGGCTAGGATTATTGCATGATAAGTTTTTAGTTTCTTATATGCTTCTTTTTTTGCTTCTTCTGTCTGACTTACATTTTCTATATCTTCAACTTTTACAGCTCCTCTTTTCTTTAACATATCAAGCATTACTCTAAATACTTTTACTGTTGTGTCTACATCATCTAATGCTCTATGTGCCACTTCTACTTTTATTCCTAGATTTTCTGCTATTTTTCCTAATTTATATTTTTTGTAATCTGGAAATAAATCTTTTGCTAAACTTAATGTGTCTAGATATGTGTAATCAAAATCATATCCTAAAACTTTTGCATTTTGTTTTAAAAATCCAACATCAAAACCTGCATTATGTGCTACTAGTACAGAACCTTTTATAAAGTCTAAAATTTTAGGAAAAACCTTGTCTATTGTTTCTGCATCTTTTACCATGTCATCTGTAATATTCGTAACTTCTGTTACTCTTTCTGGTATGTGTTTTTCTGGATTTACAAAACAAGAAAATTCGTCTATTACCTCTCCATCTTTATATTTCATTATTCCAACTTCTGTTATTTTCTCTGTTTTTGCCGAAAATCCTGTTGTCTCTAAGTCTAATACACAATAAGTTGTATCTATGTCTTGTCCTTTTGGATTTGTAACTATTGCACTATTATCTGGTGCTAAATATGCTTCAACTCCATATATAACTTTCATATCTGGATTATCATATCCTAAAAGTTTATGTGCTTCTGGAAATGCTTGTACTACTCCATGATCTGTTATTGCAATTGACTTCATTCCCCATTTCATGGCTCTTTTTATCAAATCTGTTGCAGAAGTCATTGCATCCATTTGACTCATTTGAGTATGCATATGTAGTTCTACTCTTTTTACTTCTGAGTTATCTTGTCTTATTTCTTTTTTTACTCCTTCACTTTCTATAATTGTATTTGCCATTACTGTCAATTCATTTGAAAAAGTATCCATTTGTGCATTTCCTGCGATTTTTATTCCTTTTGCTTTTTTCATTCTTTTTATTATTTTTATTGCATTTTCTTTATTTAAAAAAGCTTTACATGTCATTGTACTTGAACCATCATAGATATCAAAACTAAGAAGAGTTTTTCCTGATTTTAGTTCTCTGTCTTCCATTCCTATTATTTCTCCGTCTATTGAAACTTTTCCGTCATCTACACCTAATTCTGATATTTTTACTAATGGGTCAGTTATATTTATTGTATTTCCTAATATTAAAGGAGTGTCTTCATCATCTTCTGGAAGTTCTGGAACATCAGCTTGTGTTGATATTATAGTATTTGCAATTATTGTTACATCTCCTGCATATGTGTCTAAACCTGCTTTTCCTGTTGCTTTAATTGCTTTTGATGTTCTTATTTTTTCTATTATTTCGTTTCCTTCTTGAATATCTTTTGCAAATGATTTACATGTTATTATTCCAGTACCATCATATATATCAAATATTAGCATTCCTTTACCTGTTCTTGTTTCTCTTATATCTGATGTAACTAACCTTCCTTCTATTGTAACCTTTCCGTCATTTGCTGTAATATCTTTAATATTTATCATTTTTTCTTTGCCTTTAGAAGGTTTACCCATTATATATTCTTGGTTATTTTCCAATTCTAAATCTGGTGGAATTTCTTCCATATCTTCTGGTATATATCCGTCTATTTCGGTTGGTGGCATATAGTCTGGATCATTATATTCTTGTAGTGCATTATTTATTCTTTCTTTGTTTTCCTCTTCTATATATGCAACTGCTGCTTTTTGTACATTCTCTATACTTTCTTGCAATTCTTCTATATCTTTTTTAGACAATTCTTCTTCTAAATTTATTTTATATTCTTTGTTAAATAGATTTTTTAAAACTTTTTCTAATTCCTTATCTGTTTTTTTCGCTTTTAAAAAATCTGCTCCTTTTATATGCATTTTTACATTTATTTGTGTATCATTTTCTTCTATATCACTTTTTAATAATAGCATTGGTTTTGCTAAAGGGTATTTATGTGCCATATATGCTATAATATTTTTCCATTCTTGTTTGATTGATTTTAATTCTACACCTTCATGATATTTTATTTTTAAGCTTATTTCTTCAAATTGAAACCTTTCTTTAAGGAATTTTTCAAAATACCATATTTCTTTGATTTCTATATATTCATCAAAATATATTTCTACTTCTAAAGTATTAGTCTTTTTTATGATATTTAATTTGGTTATACTTGCATATTTTATATTTGATGTTGTTGTGTAATCTGAAAATATATCTCCTATTTTTTTTGAACATTCTGACATTTGCATTATCTCCTTTTGTCTCTTTGCGTACAATCTTTATTGAATTACATTTTACTATATTATATTTTTAATATCAATATTTTTCATGAAAACTCTTACTAAAATGTTAATGGTTATTAAGAAAAAGTTGATATTATAATATTTTTTAAGTTTCGACGCTTGACTGGAATGAAAAATAGAATTTATTTGGCTTTCGAATGAGGAATGTTCACGGTACTCAAGTTTACGAGAGGGTCTGAGTGAAAGAGGCTCATGAGAAAGCCTTATGAATTCTTTTTGAATGCAAGGAACAGGAAAACTTAAAAAATATTATAATATCAGCTTTTTCTTATTTACTATATATCTAGACCATTAACTAATAACTCTATCATTTAAATTGATTTTTACATATATAAATCTAAATTCAAATAGTAACACATTTTTTTAAACTTCATATGATATATCATACAAAGGAAAACACAAAGAAAAACATATTTGTTTATCTGAAAGGGGGTCTAGACTATGCCAGAAAATAGAGGATGCGGTGGATTCGGATTTGGTGATGACTGTTGCTGGATTATAATCCTTATATTATTAATATGTTGCTGCTGTGGTGGTAACAGAGGAGGATGTTGCTAATCCTAAAACCCAACCAAAAATAAAAGAGAAGTAGTTTGTGTAATAAATGATTTTGATATATCATTTAATTATACTTACCGCTTCTCTTTTATTTTTTATAAATTATTTAAATCTTTTTCCTTTATGTCTTTTTCTTGGTACTTCTTCTAACTCTGTATTCTCATCAGATAAATTATAATTATCTAAAAACTCTTTTTTTATTTTTTCTTTCAATTTTTGCTCATCATCTTCTTGTGAATTTTCCTCTTTTAATAATTCTTTGTCATTTTCCTCTTCTAATAAACCTTCATTTATATGTTCTTGTATATTATCTGTATTTTCATTAGTATCGTTATAATTATTATTATATCCATCATTATCGTAATCATAATTACTATTATAGTCTATATTATTGGTATTATAATAATTATCATCATCTATTCCTGAGTATGGTTCTAAATAATCTTCTGCATACATCCTATTTCTTCTTTTTCTAATTATTATAGCTATTACAATAATAATTATTAATACCGCAACAGCGACTGAAATAATAATTGTTTTTGTTCTTGCTTCTTTTTCTGCTTTTTCTCTTGCTATTGCTTCTTCATCTACTAAGCTTTTATTTACTATTAATTGATATGTAGCTATATTATTTCCTTCTGTATCTAATACAACAATTGATATAAGGTTTTCTCCCTCTTTTAAATCTTGGTTTCCTAATATTTCTACCGTGTATCCCTCTTGCGTTGCTTCTGTTGTTATTTCTAATGATGTACCTTCTCCTATATATTTTACAGTATATTCATATACATCTGTTTTAAATTCTGGTTCAATTTTAGCATTACTGACTTCTAATTTTAAAAGTCCGCTACCTGTATTAGTAGTTTCATTGTTTTGTTCATTTTGTATTTCCCCTCTTGTGATATTTAATGTATATGTCTTTACTGTTCCATCTTCTGCTGTTACTTTTACATTTATTGTATTGTTTCCTTCTTTTAAAGTTACATTTCCTGTCCCTTCTATTGTAGCATTTGAGTTTTGTGCCTGTGCATAAACTTCAACTGTTTCTATATTTTCTGGTACTTTAACATCATAACTTGTTTTATTTGGCGTAAATCCTGAAAAATCATTTGGTCTAATTCCTAAATTACTAAGATTTGCATTACTTGATTTTTCATTTGTTGTTTGCCTTTGTGAGTTACTATTTGATGAAGCTTTATTTTGACTATTATTACTTGTTGTATTATTGTTTTGTGTAGTTGTTTCAGTTTGTGTCTGATTTTGTGATGAATTTGTATTGGTATTAACTTCGTTTGTTGTAGTTGTTGTTTCATTTGTTGTGGTATTTTCTGTTTCATTTGTAGCATATGTACATGTTAATAAACTTATGCTTATTATAAATATTGTTGTTACTGTTATTGCTAATATTTTATTTTTCATATCTTAATTCATTCCTTTTCTATTGTACTTTTTATATTTGAATTATACCATTGTATCTTTTTTTCGTCAATAAATTTTCTTTTTTGTTTTTTATTTTATATTCTTGTGATATAATATGATTAAATGTAGTAATATTGGTTTTATTAGTTACTAAATAATTATAATTTATTTAAATATACTTTGTAAATAGACACAAAATTATGGAAGGAATGTTGTAAGTATGGTAGATTTACTTTCTCCTGTTGGAGATTTTGAGTGTTTAAAATCAGCTGTTCAAAATGGTGCAGATAGTGTATATTTTGGTGCTAATTTATTTAGTGCTCGTGCATTTGCAAATAATTTCGATTTGAATACTCTCCAAAAAGCTATTCAATACGCTAAAATCAGAGGTGTTAAAACAAATTTAACTTTAAATACTCTAATAAAAGATTCCGAATATGATGACGCTTTTTATTTAGCAACTAAAGCTTATGAATTTGGAATTGATGCTATAATTGTTCAGGATTTAGGTTTAGCTATAGATTTAATAAAATCTTTTCCCGATTTACCAATTCATGCTAGTACACAAATGACTGTACATAATTTAAATGGTGCTTTAGAACTTCAAAAATTAGGTTTTAAAAGAGTTGTACTTGCTCGAGAACTTTCTATTAATGAAATTGAATATATATGTAAAAATACTGATATCGAAATTGAAACTTTTATACATGGTGCTTTATGTATTTCTTATTCTGGTCAATGCCTTTTTTCTAGTATGTTAGGTGGCCGTTCTGGAAATCGTGGTAAATGTGCTGGTCCTTGTAGACTTCCTTTTGATTTGTTAGAAAATGATAAGAGAATAGATTCTGGTTATCTTCTAAATACTAAAGATTTATGTGGTTTAGATTATATTCCTAGTCTTATAAAAGCTGGTGTAAAATGTTTTAAAATTGAAGGTAGAATGAAGTCTCCTGAATTTGTTTCAACTGTTACAAGAATATATAGGAAATACATTGATTTAGCATTATCTAAGCAGAATTATTCTGTACAAAATAAAGATAGGCTTGAGCTTTTGCAAGTATTTAATAGGGGAATGTCATCTACTGGACATTTAGATTCAGAACCTAATAAAAATTTAATCTATAAACAAAATCCTAGTAATTTAGGATTATATTTAGGTATTGTTCAAAAATATAATTCTAGAAAAGGATATATTGATTTAAAATTAAAGCAAAATATTGAACTTGGAGACACCATTTCTTTAGAAAATGAAAATGGTACTTACACTATATCTGAACTTATGGACAATGGGAAAAATATCACTTCTACTAAACTTAATCAATTAGTTACTTTAGGAAGAATTAAGGGAAATATAAAACCTGGTGATAAAGTTTATAAGATGTCTTCTAAAAAATTAAATTTATTATCTAAACAAAGTTCTAAAAATGAAAATATAAAAATTGGTTTAAAATGTACAGTTACTATTAAACATGATGTTCCTATTTCTATTAATATAACATCTGCAAATAATTTAGATATTTATAAAAATTTAAATGTTACTTATACTATAGACTTTATACCTTGTGAAGCTAAAAACAAGCCATTAGAAGAACAAACTGTTGTAAATCAAATTTCTAAAACTAATTCTACTCCTTTTGAGTTTAAAAAAATCAACGTAAATTTAGATAAGAATTTATTTTTACCTAAAATAAGTATTTTGAACGAATTAAGGAGAAACGCTTTAGAAGCTGTTCAAAATTTTGCAATTGAAAATATTTCTAGAAAAAGTATCGAAAAAGATTATGTTATAACTTCTGATAAGGATAAAATATTAAATAATATGAGAAATATAAATAAATCTACTTCTAATAATAGTTATAAAATTTCTCTATTGCTAAATATATTGAATGAAAATTTTAATTATACTATTCTTAATAATGTTGATAGTATTTATATTCCTCTTAAATATTTTACACAAAAAAAGTATGAAAATATATTAAACATTTTAAACAAAAAAGCTGATCTGTATATCTATATGCCTACTATTGTAAAGGGAAATTATAAAAATTTATTTTATTCAAATGTAAAAAATGCTGTTAAAAAGTTTGATATAAAAGGTTTTGTCATTTCTAATATTTGCAATATAAAATTACTCGGTGATTTGTTTAAAGATATTAACAAACATTTTAAACTTATTACCAATTATACGTTTAATGTTTTTAATGAAAAAACTGTTTTAGAATTAAAAAAACTTGGAATTAGTAGATTTACTATTTCTCCTGAGTCAGATAAAGATATGGTTTTAGATTTATGTAATTACAGCTATTTACAAAAAGAAATGATTGTATATGGTCGTACACCTTTGATTAATATGAATTATTGTTTACTAGGTGAAACAGATAAATGTTATCCTACTTGTAAGCAAAGATGTACTTCTGATAATATTTATTATCTTAAAGATAGATTAAATATGAAGTTTAGAATTTTGCCTGATAATATTCAAACTGTTACCACTGTTTATAATAGCAAAATTACTTCTATTTATCCTAATGATTTTAATATTAATTTTGCTAGGATTGATATTTTAGATGAAGATATAGAAAATATTAATAATATAATTGCCACTGTTAAAAATGGTAATAAGTTTAATGGCAATATTTTTACTAGTGGTAATTTGAATAGAGATATTTAAATTACCAATTTGGGACGCGTCCTAAATTGGTAATTTTTCTAATATTCTTCTCCTGTGCTACTTAATTTTATAATTAAGTCCATATTATCATCTTTAGCTGATTTATTTTTTCTTATAGCTCCACATTTTTTACATCTAAATATAATAACATATCCTTTTTTACTATCTATTTCTAATCCTATTGGCTCTAAATCTCCATGACATTCTTCTTGTCTATCTCCTGGATTTTTATCAACATGTTTTGAATGTAAACAATTTGGACAGTGATTTCTGCACGAATATCCTAATTTAGGAACTTTTTTTCCGCAATTATCACATATAAACTCTTCGTCTATCTCAATAAAATTTCTATGCTCCATAAGATCTCCTTTTTTGTGCCAAAGGGGACGGGCTATTTTGGCACACTAGTATTTAAAATCTCCCCCACCTAAAAATTCTTTTAATAATGAATTTGTAGGTATATAGTTTGCTGGTATTTCTTTGAAATATTTTAACATGTTTATTAGTCTTTGTGCTTCTGCATATTCTTTTTCTTCTTTTGATATTTCTTCTAATAATGGCATTACTACTGCTTTAAATGCTCCTAATTCATATATTAGTGATGTGTTAAAGATACTGTCTGCTTCTTCTTGGAATGGAAAAATATATTTTTCTTCTCCTTTGTTTACACTATTCCATTTTTTTATTGTGTCTTTTGCTGTATATCCTCTAAATTGATAATCTCGTACTATTCTTCTTACTAGTCTTGTGTCTGTTGTTGATATTCTGTTAAATCTATCCATATTTAGTACTGTTAATGCACTTATATATATCTTATATTTTTGATCTTTTGATATGCTACTTGTTAATCTATCATTTAAACAATGAATTCCTTCTATAACTAATATTTCGTCTTGTTGCAATTTTAATTTTTTACCATTATATTTTTTACTTCCTATATGAAAGTCAAATTCTGGCATTTCTATTTCTTCTCCATTTAATAATTTTGTTAAATGGTCATTAAATAATTGTAAATCTATTGCCTCTATATGTTCAAAGTCATATTCTCCATTTTCATCTCTTGGTGTATTTTCTCTTTCTACAAAGTAGTTATCTACTGATATTGTTACTGGTTTTAAGCCATTTATTTTTAGTTGAATTCCTAATCTTTGTGCAAATGTTGTTTTTCCTGATGATGATGGTCCTGCTATTAATATCATTTTGACATTTCTATTTTTGGCTACATTATCTGCTATATCAGAAATTTTCTTTTCATGTAATGCTTCATCCAGCATTATTACTTCTTTTATTTTATTTTCTTCTACTGCTTTGTTTAATTTATACACTGTATCCATGTCTAAAATTCTGTGTATATCTTCATATTCATCCATTGCCCATGCTAATTTTTTAGTTTCTATAAAATCTGGCATTTTCTCTGGATTTCTTGAATTTGGATATCTAATTAAAAATCCATCTCTATATTTTGATACTTCAAATATTTTTACTACTCCTGTTCTGTCTCCTATTGTTTCATAACAATAGTTATAATAGTCTTCACAATAATACATATATATTTTTTTGTTATTAGTTAAATCGTATTGTAATCTTCCTTTTGTTGTATTTGTTTCATCATACAATTTTTTTGCTTCTTCTCTTGTCATTATTACTTGTTTTATTGGTAAATCTTTTTGTACTATTGCTTTCATCTCTCTATTTAAATTTTCTATAAATTCATCTGTTATTTCTACATTGTCTGTATCACAAAATAATGAATTGTTTAGCTGATAGTCTACTGTCATTTTTCCTTCTGGATATAATTTTTCAAATGCTTTGCCTAAAATAAAAATTAATGTTTTTCTATAAACTCTCATTCCTTCTTTTGTTGAAACATCTATTAACTCTAATTCACCATCTTTTTCTATTTCATACTGTAAATTTACGTATTCATTATTAAATTTTCCTGCTATTACTGTATGTTTGCTGTTTTCTATTTCTTCTTTTAGTAATTCTCTTATTGTTGTTTTTTTATTTACTTGTAACTTTTGATTTTTGTATTGTATTTCCATAAAAAATTCCATTCCTTTCTTGCTTTTCTATAAAGGCATACTATGTACTTGTACATTTTATCTTAAAAAAATCTTTTAGTCAAATTTTAATCTTTGTCTTTTCATTTATCTTTTTTACTATTTCTTCTATTCTAATATTTTACTGGTTTATGTGAGTGTATTTTGTTTGTTGCCTTTTATAAACTAAAATTGAAGGTTATAAACTATTTCTTTTTGGATATACTTATATTAAATATATTTTATGAGGTGATTTATTATGAATTATGAAAGAATTAATTTTATATTGAATAATGATGAAAAATGTGATGTTTTTTACAATGAAAGACCTGTTTGGATTCAAGCCGTTAATCAAAATATTGCTAAAGTAGGTTTTATTGATAATTTTGAAGAAAGAGATGTTTTTATAGAAGATTTATATGAAAGGAACTTATATAATTAAAATAATAATTATTATCTAAATAATTTGTAGATATAACTTACTTATAAAATTAATGAGGAAACCAACTAGAAGATATTTCTCCCTCTAGTTGGTTTTGTGTTAGTGCTCAATTATATATTCTACCTCGCTTACCAATGTTTCTATTGGTACAATTTCGCAAAGGTATTCTGTCTTTAGCCGATTATATTCAGTATTATCCTTCAAAAAATTCTGAATTCTAATCACCTTTTCTTCTGGCACTCCTTCATAATGTGATTTATGGCCTGTTATTCTTTTACCATCTTGCATATAGATTATATCTATATTCCATTTGTCATCTATTATGCGCCGTCCTTTTAGTTTAAATCCATTAACTACACCTATCATATTATCCCTCCTCTTGCAAAGAAACCATTTAGTTTATGCAAAGATTATACTACTTTTCTTATTAAAAGTCTATTAAAATTGTAATTTTTTTTCTATCCAATTTTCTACTTCATCTATTTTTATTCTTATTTGTTCCATAGTGTCTCTATCTCTAATTGTAACTGTATCATCTTCTATAGTATCAAAATCAACAGTTACACAATATGGTGTTCCTATTTCATCTTCTCTTCTATATCTTTTTCCTATACTTCCTGTTTCGTCATAATCACACATAAATTTTTTAGATAACATAGAATGTAATTCTTTTGCTTTTTCAGATAATTTTTTAGAAAGTGGCAATACTGCTAATTTAAATGGTGCTAATACTGGATGTAAATGTAAAACTATTCTTGTATCTCCTTCTCCTATTTCTTCTTCCTCATAACTATTACATAAAAATGCAAGTGCTACTCTATCTGCTCCTAGTGATGGTTCGATACAATATGGTACATATTTTTCGTTTGTTTCTGGGTCTGTATATGAAAAATCTTCTTTTGATACTTTCATATGACTTTTTAAATCAAAATCTGTTCTATCTGCAATTCCCCATAATTCCCCCCATCCAAATGGGAATGCGAATTCAATATCTGTTGTTGCATTGCTATAATGAGATAATTCTTCTGGTGAGTGATCTCTTAATCTAATATTTTCTTTTTTCATTCCTAAATTTAATAACCAATTTTCACAAAATTCTTTCCAATATTTATGCCATTGTAAATCAGTTCCTGGTTTACAGAAAAATTCTAATTCCATTTGTTCAAATTCTCTTGTTCTAAAAATAAAGTTTCCTGGCGTTATTTCATTTCTAAAAGCCTTCCCTATTTGAGCAATTCCCATAGGTAATTTTTTTCTTGTTGTTCTCATTACATTTTTAAAATTAACAAATATTCCTTGTGCTGTTTCTGGTCTTAAATATATTTCTGCTGTTTTATCTTCTGTTACTCCTTGAAATGTTTTAAACATTAAATTAAATTTTCTTATATCTGTAAAATTATTTTTTCCACAATTTGGACATGGTATTTTATTATCTTTTATAAATTTAATTAATTCTTCATCTGACATACCATCAGCTATCATATCATTTCCTTTTTCATGAGCCCATTCCTCTATTAATTTATCAGCTCTGTGTCTTGTTTTACACTCTTTACAATCTATTAGTGGGTCAGAAAATCCTCCTACATGACCTGAAGCTACCCATGTTGTTGGATTCATTAAAATTGCGGCATCTAATCCTACATTATATTCACTTTCTTGTATGAATTTTTTTCTCCATGCTGATTTTATATTGTTTTTTAATTCACAACCTAATGGTCCATAATCCCATGTATTGGCTAATCCTCCATAAATCTCTGACCCTGGATATATATATCCTCTATTTTTGCAAAGTGCTACAAGTGTATCCATTGATTTTAACATAAAAATTCCTCCCTTTTTTACTAATTTATTTTTATAAAAAGCTAGGCATAAGTTTTGTTCATTAAAATTTTATTGATATAACAAGAATTTTATTATCTATTATAAAAAAAGTCAATAAATTTTTAAAAAAATCTTGATAAAAGTAATTATTTATGCTAAGATATTAATTGACTTTGGATATAGGGGTATAGTGTTAATGGTAGCACATCGGTCTCCAAAACCGCCTGTGTGGGTTCGAATCCTACTACCCCTGCCAAATACACAAACTCCAAATAATATTGGAGTTATTTTATATAATAATTTTTAAGGAGTTAGTTATGGTTATAATTTATGATTTTGATGGTACTTTAACTCCATATTCATTACCTCAATATAAAATTATAAAAGAATGTGGATTTGATGATACTAAATATATGAATTCAGTTAAACAATTAATGAATACTCATAAATTATCAATGTATGTTGCCTACTTTCAAACATATATTACCATTTTACAAAATAACAATAAAAAATTTAATATTGAAAATATATGTTTAGGTGCTTCAAATGTGCAATTTAATAAAGGAGTTTTTGAATATTTTTTTGACTTACAATATGCTAAAACTAATATTAAGCATTATGTTTTAACTTCTGGATTTGAAGATTATGTTAAATTTACTTCTATATCTCCATATTTGAATGGAGTTTTTGGCACTACATTAAAAGTAACAGATAGTAAAAATCTTGAAATAGATAGTTTAATGAGTGATAAATATAAAGTTGAAATAATAAAGGAAATTCAAAAGTCTAATAATATTTCTGGATCTGATATTGTTTATTTTGGAGATGGTTTAACTGATCAATATGCTTTTGAATTTGTTCATTCTATTGGTGGCAAATCTATTTTTGTTTGTGATAATATCAGCGAAAACTCTTCTTACAAGACTCTCAAAAATTTGAGAATTATAGATTATTGTTTTGAAAATGATTTTAGCAAAACATCAAATATTTATAAATTTGTCAAATCTTTGAATAAAAATTAAAGATATTTTATTTACAGGTGGTGATTTTATTTACAAATTATTAAAAAATCTTATATTCATTATTATTTTTATTACTCTTTTTATAACAATATTTTTTATTCCAACATTCAGTCAAGAAGATCTTTCTTCTGACATATCAGATTCTGAAATTATATCTTTTAATCCTAATGGTTTTGTTTGGCCATTACCTGGTTATACAAGAATTAGTTCATATTTTGGAAAACGTACCTCTCCTACAAGTGGTGCTTCTTCTTCACATTCTGGAATTGATATTCCTGCTCCTGAAGGAACTAAATTTATTGCCGTAGCTGATGGTGAAATTACATTTAGGCAATTTTTAGGTGCTGGTGGATATACTATTACTTTATCTTTTGATAATATAAAAGTTAGTTATTGCCACTGCAATCCTAATTTTATAGTTAATGTTGGTGATTTTGTAAAACAGGGACAAGTTATTGGCCATGTTGGTCCTAAATACGTTTATGGTGTAAAAGGCAATCAATATTCAGATTCTACTGGTCGTCCTACAAATGGTGCTACTACTGGTCCTCATTTACATTTAGGGATACGTTTAGATGGTAAATATCAAAATCCTCTTAATTATTTCTAGTTTAAATTCATTTGAACCAAAAAACATGATTAAAACATTTTAACCTTTTAGAACATTTACATGCTACATGTGTTGGTCATCTCTGGTTGCAGTAAGTTTTAAATGTTGTTTATTGCCTGTTGCAGTAAAATTGTCTTTGCAATTTATTTCTGTTCCATTTTTACAAATAAATCTTATTGTATATGGGTTTATTGTCCCATCTTCTAGTGTTTCTCCTATTATTACTTTATTTATTAAACATTCAAAAACATCTTTATCAAAATTTTTCATTATTTCCATGTCTTTAAATAAACTTTTAAACTTGTTTAATCTATGTTTAATGCTTTCGTTTCTGTTTGTGTCTTTCAGTAGATTTTGTATTTTTTGTTCTACTTTTAGAAGTTCTGTATTTAACTCATCAAATTTTAAAGTATATTGTTCTTTATTAATTCTACCTTCTAAATTTAGGTTTAATAGATTATCAAGTTTTTTATTTATTTTCTCTTTGTCTTTTTCTAGTTTGTTTACAACTGTTTCTGTAGTATTTTCTTTTAAGATATTTTCAATTTTTTTTAGAAAATCTTCTACTACTTTTTTATTGTTATTACAGAGTATTCTATAACCTTGCACAAAACAATCTTCTATTATTTCTTCTGGTATTGCTTTACAGTATGGGCATTCTTCTTTTCCATGTTTTGCTCTTTTGATACATTGCCATACTGCTTTTTCATATTTCCTTTTTGCATTCCAGTTTCTCCTTGTAAGTAAGCTACCACAAAATCCACAATATAATTTACTGCTAAAAGCATATTTCTTACTATAGTTGTTATTTCTTCTTCTTGTTTCTCTAGTACCTACTCTCTTTATTCTTATTTCTTGTACTCTGTCAAATAGTTCTTTACTAATAATTGGCTCGTGATGTTCTTTTATATAATGTTTTTCTGCTTCTCCTAGATTACTTAATCTTTTATGCGATATTGGATCTATTGTAAATGTTTTTCCCATTAGCACATCTCCAATATACTTCTCATTTTTAAGTATTCCTCGTATTGTTGATTCGTTCCAATTATCATTGCCTTTAGGAGATTTTATTCCTTTTGAGGACAACTTTTTTGCTATGGTGCTGGAGTCTATTCCTTCTACATATCTTTCAAATATATATTTTATTACTTCTGCTTGTTCCTCATTTATTGTTATTTGTTTTGTTATTAAATCATAGTTATATCCATAACAACCATTGTAACCAATTAATTCTCCTCTGTCTTTTTTCATTTTTAAGCCTAGTAATACATGTGAAGATATGTTCTCACTTTCTTGTTGAGCCATCGCACTTAATACTGTTAGTAGCATTTCTCCTGTTCCTGATAGAGTATTTAGATTTTCTTCTTCAAATAAAACTGCAATATTCTTTTCTTTTAGCATTCTTACATATTTTAAAGTATCTAATGTATTTCTAGCAAATCTTGATATTGATTTTGTTAAAATCATATCGAATTTTCCAGACATTCCATCTGTTATCATTCTCATAAAGTCTGTTCTTTTAAAATCTAATGTTCCACTTATTGCTTCATCTGCATATATTCCTGCAAATTGCCATTCTGATTTACTATTAATTTTTTCATCATAATACTTTAATTGTGATTGGTAACTATTTAATTGTTCTTCGTTTCCTGTTCTAACTCTACAATATGCACATACTCTTAATCTTTCTTTTATTGTTGTACCTGTTACTCTGTTAATTCTTCCGTTTGTTTTCTCTATGACTTGAATTTCCATTTAATCCTCCATTCCGCCTAGAGATAAAACTTAATAATTTTATTTTATAGAAAAGTGCATTTTAATGCATCTTTTCGTATAAAACAAGGTTAATTTACCTATATTTGCCCGAGCTTTAGCTCGTGGCATTTGAGCCTCGAAATCTTTGATTTCGTTAAGGCTCAATTATCTTATATCATTTTTTAGATAAAAAGTAAATTGATATTACAAAAGTTTGTAATCTTTTAAGATTTTTCTTTTTATTTCTTGATATTCTATTTCTGTTATTAGTTCTTCTCTAAGCAAATTATTTAAAAGCGATAATTCCATGCTACAATCTAGCATAGTGTTATCTTTTACTTGTTTAGAGTTATCTACTTCTATTGCATAATTATGTAGCATGAAATTTCTCCTTTTCTTTAAATTTGAAAAAGAAAAAGAACAAAGAAACTAGATTTCTCTAATCTCTTTGCTCCTTCTTTTCCATGCTACCATTATATTATCGTGTTTTTATATAGTCAATTCCCTTTTTGTTCCCCTTATTCTCCTAAAAATATATTTGAATGCACTAGAAGAAAATCTTATCTCCTAGTGCATTCGTTGTTAGTATTATTATGCTTATATTAAACCATTTTCTTTCATTACATCTTCAAGATGTTGCCCTGGTTGCATTATAAGCTTTTGTTGTGGGCAGTCCATTAAATCCTTTACCCATGTTTCAAAGTTAGACTTAATCAATTCTACAAAAGCCTGCTGATTTCCTCTTGCCATATATCTGTCAAGATATTCTTGTTTGCACTCTACTGCTGGAAAACATATACGATATTCAATTCTATTTTCATCTAATAAATCTCTTATATCATTCCCCTGAGCAATAAGTACAACATCAAACTTTTTTGTCGCTTCCATAATAGCCTTCATATAATTCCTAGGCCATTCTGGATTCAACATTCTGTTTGACACTCCCTTCCTCAATTCCTTTGACATATTGGCTGTAGTATCATCTTCATATACCCACTTAAAATCAGAAGACTCCAAATCAATAATTCGATTTTTGTACTTCTCCGCAATTGTAGTTTTGCCAATTCCAGCAAAACCTGAAATAATAATACCTTCCATACTATTTTCCTCCTAGAAATTATTTCTCGGAGGTTACCCTCCGAGATTAGATTTATCTACCTCTTTGGGCAAAATATAATTATATACTTATTTTATCATATTATGTTGATTAAATCAATTCCATTTTAACTTAAATTTACTCAATATACTAACATAATATGATAAAAGTTCACTAAGTGTATTTGTAAATTTTGTTTTATTTTCACATTCACTAAGTGAACTTTTATCTAAAAATCAAGTACACTCGGTGAACTTTTGCTTAAAATAAGTGAACT
>CALXAB010000033.1 GCA_944386175.1 uncultured Clostridia bacterium | reverse complement strand
TATTTGCTTACATAATGGCTATTACTCTATCTTCTCCTATATCTTCCACAAATACATCCTGTTCTTCCATCTGTGCTTGAATTTGGTATTACATTTACTCTTGCTGATACTTGATTATTTGAATTATTATTACAACCGCATTGACAATTATCATCTGTTATTCCATTACTACCTAATGTAACTATTCCATTAATAGAAGTTGGATTAATATTATTTTGAGTTCTTCTATTACAACTATTATTACAATTACTACTAATTGTTAATAAATCATTACAATTACCATTTAAATCATTACTGCTTATTGTAAGTATATCCCCATTATTTGAATTACCACATCTACTACTTATAGTAAGTAAATCATTTGATGTATCATTGTTACAATTGCACATATTACAATTATTACAAGTTCTACATTTTCTACAATTATTGTTATCACAATTTCTATTTAGTATCTTACAAATAAAGCTCACAATTAATGCTGTTATAAAACTAATTATTGCATAAATGATTGCTAGAACTAAAACTATTAAATTATTTACAATAAATGTTACTATCAAAAAAATTGCAAAAACTATGCTAGCCACTAAAACTGGACATTTTAAAATTTTTTGTAATGCTATTGATATTATTATTATAGCTAGAGGTAAAGCAAAAAATATAAGTAAAATTTGCATAATTATTATACTCCTTTCCCAGGTATAAATCTGATTAAAAATTGTAACCATATTCTCCTCTTAGTTTTATTATATTTTATGCTTTCTCTCATAAATTGGTTAACAAAAAAAGAAGAATTACAACCTATATTATAACTCTTCTTTCTTATTTTCATTAATTATTCAAAATATCTTTTTAGCAATCCTTCAAAACCTCTACCATGTCTTGCTTCATCTTTACACATTTCATGTACTGTATCATGTATTGCATCATATCCTAATTCTTTTGCTCTTGTAGCTAATTCTTTCTTACCTTTACATGCTCCATATTCCGCTTCTGCTCTTAATTGAACATTCTTTTTAGTATCTGAATATACTACATCTCCTAATAACTCTGCAAATTTAGCAGCATGTTCTGCCTCTTCCCATGCATATCTTTTAAATGCCTCTGCTATTTCAGGATATCCATCTCTATCTGCTTGTCTACTCATCGCAATATACATTCCTACTTCTGTACATTCACCCATAAAATTATCTTTTAAACCTTTTACTACTTCTTCGTCTAACCCTTGAGCTACTCCTATTCTGTGTTCATCTGCATAATTTTTTGCTTTGTTTTCGATTCTTTCTTCAAATTTATCTTTACTTGCTCCACATTGTGGACATCTTTCTGGTGCTTCTTCCCCAAAATGAATATATCCACAAATTTTACATACATATGCTTTCATATCTATCCCTCCTACAACATATAATTATATATTTATTTACAAATTTGTCAATATTTTTCATATAATTATCCAAAAACTATTTAATTTTCTATAATTTTATGATATACTTCATACAATTAATATTTTAAAATTTACTTGGAGGATTAATATGGAATTTAACAGATGTAGTAGATGTGGTAGTTTTTATTTATCTCAAGATAATGTATGTCCTAAATGTCTTGCTAAAGATAATTTAGAGTTTTCTACATTTAAAAATTATATCGAAGAAAATGGAATAAATAATTCTTTGAATGATATTTCTGACCAAACAGGAATTTCACCTAAAAATTTACATAGATTTTTAACTTACGAAAACATAGAAAATAATATACAAACGAAAAAGAATATTTCTAAAAATATTACTAATTTATAATTTTAAGACTATTATTTTATATAATATATTTAAATGAATATTAAAATGCAAATCTATTCATTTACATAACGTCTTTTATTGATAAAGAAGTTATCAAAATATATTAAAAAGCATTAAATTGCTTGAATGGGGGTTTTTCTATGAGAAATGTTTTAGATATTTTAAATGAAAGGGATTATATTGAACAAATAACTCATCCTGTAGAATTAAGAGAATTGTTTAACAAAGAGTCTGTTCCTTTTTATATAGGTATAGATCCTACAGCAGACAGTCTTCACGTAGGACATTTTGTATCACTAATGGTTGCTAGTCATCTACAAAAATGTGGTCATAAGCCAATAATATTAGTTGGTGGAGGTACTGCTACTATAGGTGATCCATCAGGAAAAACAGATATGAGAAAAATGTTATCTCGTGAAGAAATAAATCACAATGTTGAATGTATAAAAAAACAAGTTGAAAGATTTGTTAGTTTTGAAGGAGAAAATAAAGCAATTATTGTTAATAATGCAGATTGGCTATTAGATTTAAACTTTGTCGAATTCATGCGTGAAATTGGTACTTTATTTTCAGTTAATAGAATGTTATCCGCAGAATGCTATAAACAAAGAATGGAAAGTGGTTTAACTTTTTTTGAATTAGGATATATGTTAATGCAATCTTATGACTTTTTACATTTATATAATGAATATGGTTGTAAATTACAAATTGGTGGAAATGACCAATGGTCAAATATTATAGGTGGTGTTGAATTAATCAGAAAAATTGGAAAAAATGATTCTTTTGGTTTAACATTTAAACTTCTTACAACTAAAGAAGGAAAGAAAATGGGAAAAACTGAAAAAGGTGCTTTATGGTTAAATCCTGAAAAAACTTCACCTTATGAATTTTATCAATACTGGAGAAACATTGAAGATGATAGTATAGAAACTGTTTTAAAAGTTCTTACATTTTTGCCAATCGAAAAAATCAATGAGTTATGTTCTTTAAAAGATGAAGCTATTAATGAAGCTAAAAAAGTAGCTGCTTTTGAAATAACAAAACTTATTCATGGAGAAGAAGAAGCTAAAAAGGCTGAAGAAGTTTCAAATGCTTTATTTAATGGAACTGGAAGTCTAGATAATATGCCTACTACTAAAATTGATAATATTAATATTTCAATTTTAGATGCAATCGTTATTTCTGGATTAGCTCCATCAAAAAGCCAAGCTAGAACTTTAATTAGCCAAGGTGGAATTTCTTTAAATGATTCCATTGTTAATGATTACAATTATACCCTTTCTGAGGTTGATTTTAAAGATGGCTATGCAATTTTGAAAAAAGGTAAAAAAGTTTTCCATAAATTGGAAAAATAATTGGAAGAACAAATCGGAAAGCCTTAACATTTGACAACTTTTAACATTTATCTTAGGCTTTCCGTTAATTTGTTCTGCGCCAATTTTACGTATGTAAAATTGTGTGCATCTGTTGCGCGAAGCGTTTTTTCTACAATAGGAAAGGGTAACTTTCCTATTGTAGAAAACTAAAAAGTAGATAATTACCAATTTTGGATGCGTACCCAAATTGGTAATTATCTACTTTTTTGTACTATTGCTACTATATCTGCAATATATTCTCCTATTATAGGTATGTTTAAAGTAACTATTTTTTGCAATATTATTACTAGAATCGCTGTTATTATAGTTACTCCTATTCCTATACCTACTCCTCTTGAAATTCCTGCAAAAAAGTTCCTAATAAACATTTCTTTCTTATTTCCTAATAAATAACTTAATTCTACAAAGTTTCCTTCTTGCATTATTTTATTTAATTGTTCTATTGATTTTTCTAATAAATTTATTTTTTTATTTTTTATAAACATAAAAACCACCTTTAATATCTCTTATATTATGGTGGTTTTTTTTATGATTTTTATTCCTTATTTTGCATATCAGTTGTATTTGTTGTTTGCATATTCATATCTTCATTTGTCATTGTTTGCTCAAATTCTTTTTTCTTTTTGTTTTCTTCATCTCTTAATTTTTCTAATGATTCTATTAATTCTTGCAATTTTTTAATATCACTTCCCATTAATTCCCAATCATTATTTTGATTTGATTCTGTTAAGTTTTTATTAGCCTTTATTATTGCATCTATTATTCCTTCTATATCATCAGTATTTTCCACTTCTATATCTATTGCATATTGTGAAAGTAAATTAGATAACGCTTGTTGTAGTGTATTCCCTATTGCTACCTTATTTCCTGACGCTACTACTACTTTTTTAAGTATTGGAACATCTGATTCATTTAACATAGTCTGATATATTGGCTCTACATATAATAATGTATTTTCTACAGGAAGTACAATCATTTCTTTAGTTATTTTTGTTCCTGTAACATTTAGCGCTTCTATTTCTGAAGAAATTGCTTCATCTTCTTCTATTTGCTTATCTAATTGCATTGGCCCTAATATATCACTATCTGCAGAGAATTTATATAATCTAAGAGTATTATCAGAACCATTTGTAGTTCCTACTAAATATGAAATGATATTTTGTTTTTCATCTGGTGTATATATTCTCATTAGTCCTATTTCTTCACTATCATCTAATTTTACCATTGCATAATATGGTTCCATATATGTTCCTGTAGATTTAGTAGATTTTACACTATTATATTTTGCAAAATCCCATACGTCATCGGCTCTATATAATACATCAGTTTTAACATTATGATATACTTTTAATATTTCTGCTTGTACATTATATAAAAATTCCGGATATATAAAATGCTCTGATATATCTTCTGGTATTTGTTCATCTAGATTTACAAATAAATCTTTGTATATATTTCTGTATGCCATCGCAATCGGATCTGCTCTATCTGTAATATAAAATGACATTGTTCCATCATATGCATCTATTATTACTTTTACTGAATTTCTAATATAATTTATATTTTCTCTTATTCCATCATGTTCTATATTAGTATATTGTGAATATGGATAACAATTTGATACTGTATATGCATCTAATACCCATACTAAATCTCCATTTTCTCTTACAACTGTATATGGATTTTCATCATATATCAAATATGGCAATGCTTTTTTTGCTCTTTTTATAATATCTCTATTTATCAAAATTTTACTATCATCTGATATTTCACTAGAAAATGCTAAATTTAAGTCCCCTTTTGTTATTCCTAAAACTAGCCTATCTAAAAATCCTAGTTGTAGTCCAGCTTTTCCTGTATATGTTGATGTATAGTCTTGTCCATTTTCATCTGTATAATCATATTCTTGTTTATTTTTTGCATTTGTTGCTATTGTTTCTTCTGTTTCTGTTCCAAAATAAATTCTTGGTTCTGTAGTTTTTAATACTTCATCTTGTCCTGAAACTTCTTTTTGTATATATTGAACATTTCCATTGTCATTACTTTGTGATGCTGAAACTGCTATTTGTCCTATACCATGTGTGAATTCATATGTTTTATTATTATATGTTCTTCCTGAACTTGTTATCTCTCTTGGTGCAATATACATTAATGTATCTTTTCCATTTAATTCATATTTAGCTAAGTTCGCATTTCTATATGAAAAATATCCTGTTTCTGTTTGACTATTTTCAAGTGCTTTTAAAACCATATCTTTATTTATTATTGGTATATTATTTATGATATTTTCATTATTATTTACTTCTTCTTTTGTAATTGTTCCTGAATCTTTTATATTTTTTTCTTGTATATTAATATCATATGCATCTTTTGTATTTGCTATATTTGCTGATATATAGTCTCTTTCTTTATCTAATTCATTAGTATTTACATACACTAAATCAAATATAACCATTGCTAAAAATAGTACTACTAAATATGCTGGAATTATAGCTAGATTTTTTAATACCTTTCCTGTATTTTGATTTTTAAATGCTTTTATTGCTCTATATGCAAATATTATTATTATAAATGCAAATATTACATATCCCCATAATTTTATTGTACTTTCTGTTAATCCAGCTCCTATAATTTCTAAGTCTTCATTAACAGTTAATATCTTTCCAAATACCATACTTTGTATATTTAATACTGTCATTATTGCTATTCCAATTGTTACTAATAAAATATTTCTTAATAATTTTTTCATAAATATACTTTCTTTTAGCATTTTTCCTTCTACACCATCAAAATATTTGTTAAAAACTATTATGTAATATAATGACATATATAATGATAATCCAATAACTAATATTATAAAATACATAACAAACATTTCTATTAATGGCTTTTGGAAAACATAATAAGCTATATCCATATTAAAAATTGGGTCTTGTATTCCAAATGCTGTGTTTCCAGATATCAACATTATTTTTTGCATAAATACACTTGAAACTACAACACTTACAATTGCTGAGATTACTAATGCTAAAGATTTATTTAATAATTTTGGCATTTGCTTTTTTTCTTTTTGAAAAAATGGCTGTAATCCTTTTTTTATTCCTCTATTTGTAAAATATACTATAAAATATAATATAACAAAATTTACTGCCATTATTGAATATTTGAATATTAAATTAGTATAAAATATATTAGTATAGTTTTCTCCTAATTCTAAATATTCTAGGTAACTTCCCCTTAATTGTACATAACTTACTATAGCAAATATTGCAATAAATAATAATACTAATAACATTCTTGTTTTACTTTTTTTAGATTTATGAAATTTTTTTGTCTCTTTTGTATTTACAGTGTCAATTATTGTTTCTTGTTTTTCTTCTTTTGGAATATTTGTTTCTTTACTATTGCTCAATATTTCTACCTCCTTAGAAAATATACTCATATGAAAATAATTAATATTATCTAGATAATGGCTTTTACAAAATCCTCAGAATTAAATATTTCCATATCATCTATTTGCTCCCCTACACCTATAAATTTTACAGGTATTTTATTTTCTTCTACAATTCCTATAACTACTCCACCTTTTGCTGTTCCATCTAATTTTGTTAAAACTAATCCTGTAATATCTGTCTCTTCTTTAAAAGCTTTAACTTGTGAAATTGCATTTTGTCCAGTTGTTCCATCTAATACAAGTAGTACTTCTTTGTCTGAATCTGGCATTTCTTTATTTATTACTTTTTGTATTTTATTTAGTTCATCCATTAAATATTTTTTATTATGTAATCTTCCTGCTGTATCAACTATTAGAACATCAGCTGATTTTTCTTTTGTCATTTTTATTGCATCATATACAACAGAAGCAGGATCTACTCCTTCATCTCTTTTAACTATATCTGCTCCAGCTCTTTTAGCCCAAATCTCTAATTGCTCTACTGCTGCCGCACGAAATGTATCTGCTGCTGCAACTACTACTTTTTTACCATCTTTAGCTAACCTATTTGCAATCTTTCCAATAGAAGTTGTTTTTCCTACTCCATTTACACCTACTACTAAAATTACTGATGGTTTTGTATTTAAATGTAAATGTATATCTGTTACATCTAATATTTTCTTCATTTCTTCTCTTAGTGCTTGTCTTACGTCTTCTTCATCTTGTATTTTTTCTTTTTTTATTCTTTCTCTTAAACTATTTATTATTTTTACTGATGTATCCATTCCTATATCTGACATAATTAATATTTCTTCTAATTCATCTAAAAAGTCTTCGTCTACTTTTCTGAAATTACTAAATACATTGTTGATTTTTTCGTCTATTGATTTTTTTGTTTTGTTCATTCCTTGTTTTAATTTTTCAAAAAAACTCATTATCTTAGCTTATGTTGGTTTCTATTTCCAACATCTCCTCCTTTTCTATAAATTTGCATTATTATTGTATCATATATATGTATATTTTTCCAGTAATTCTGTGTTTTTTTAATATTTATATGTTAAAATTCATATTAAAAACTACTCCTAATTTATTTATTATTAGAAGTAGTTTGGTTTTATTTTATAGATTAAATTTGTTCTTGTGCCAATTTTACGTATGTAAAATTGTGTGCATCCGTTGTGCGAAGCATTTTTTTATACAATAGGAAAGGGTAACTTTCATATTGTATAAAAAATTAGAAATAAATATTATTTACCTGTAACAGGTAATTTTTTTACGGCTAATTCTTGTTGCTTTTTTTCAACTGTTGGTTTATCTTCTTTATTATTATTAACGGTTACTGTTAATTCTTCATTTAACCCTATATTAACAGCTATTAACTTATCATAAATTTCATAACCATCAATTGTTTTCGTTTCTTTTATAAAATATTTTTGAGGAATCAAATTTTCTATTATTACTTCTCCATTTTCATTTGTTTTTAATCCAGAATATATTATTTCTTCATTCTCATTTAATAATTCAAATTCAACATTTTCTAACCTTTCTCCTGTTTGTGAATCTTGTTTTATTATTTTTATTTTTGTTTCATTTTTTTCGTATTCTTCTTTTATATATCCTGTTCCATCTTCATATGTGCCTGCCGTTAAAGCATAATCTTGTCTACCTGCATCTGGTGCTTTTCCATACAATATTGGTTTTGTTTCAATTTTTGCTTCTACATTTATTTTAATTTTTTTATCATTTGTCATCTCTTTTATTGGAATTAATATTTTAAATTTTTCGTTAGGATTAAAAGTATTTTTCTCATTATTTTTTTCATCTGTTATTTTTATTCCACCTAGTTGAGTTCCATCTTCATTTTCTATATTTATTTTATAGTCTTTTATTTGCCCTTCTTTTTTTATAGAATATATTTTTGAAACATAATTTTTGTCAATACTATCTTGTTCCCATTTTTCCGATACTCTATTTATTGTTATTGTATTTGAAATTTTAGTCTCAGTAGAATTTTGTGCATTTGTTAATATATTTTTTAATGCGTTTAATGTTCTATTTCCTGCATCTCCTATTGGAGAATAGTCATCTGGATTGTTTCCGTGTATATAACAATATATAGCTTGTTTTGTTGCTGTAAATGCTTCTTCTTTATTAGCCACTCCTAATTGTTCTATACTTTTATATGGATATCCATTTATTATTATCTTCCATAATTCAACATCATTTATCATATCTTGAATTGATACTGTATATGGGCTATTTTCATCAACTCCTGGTTTTGTTTTATCCAAACAATATGCTGGATAACTAACCCCATCATTTTGATATTCCACATATTTTACTATTACTTCAATTCCTTTATATTTTAATAGTTTTCCACAATCTCCACTAGCATATAAATACGCTGAATTTATATTACTATTTGCATATGTTAAACTCATAAAATTCAATATAAATAATAACATTATTATTAATACTACTGTCATAATGTGTGTAATCTTTTTGTTTTTTATCAATTATCATTCCTTCTTTCTTCTAGTTTATGTTTTCTTCTACTCCTTGTACACATCTCCTATATTCTGGTTCATTTTCAACACAGGTTATGAGAGTTATTGTATTTTCTTCTGTATTTCCTAACATATTCCAATCTGTATCCTTAATAATCTCATGTTTTTCTACTATATATACTTTACTGAACTCTTTATATTTATATATAATCTTATCTCCTTGTTTTAATTTTTTTATATCTGCAAAATAATTATTTTTATATCCACGATTATGTGCTGCTAATCCCACATTTCCTAATGATTTTGAAGTCTCTTCAAAATGTCCAATATAATCATCCATAATTTCTTTTGTTGTTCCTTCTTTTATATTAGCTTTTAAATTTATACTTGGTATTTCAAGATACCAAAAATCACTTATATTCTCATTAATGTTATTAACATTTTCTACACTATTTGTATTATTAATGTTTAAATTTTTATCATCTGTATTATTGTTACTATAAAATTGAAAATTAGACTCTAATATTTGATTATTTAAACTATTATCAGCTATAAAGCTAGTATTGAACAAATTATTTTTAAAATAAAAATTTATCTGACCTATAAAAAAATTTAAAAGAATAAATATAATAATTCCAATGATTAAACTAATAATATTTATGAATCGTGGAGTATAAATAAATTTGTTTATAATTTGTATTATCTCCTCCTTTTACTTTTTATCTTATCAAATTTTAAATTTTCTTCATTCGCATTCGAGTTAACTCTTTATGTTTATTATAGTACTATTTCTTAAATTTGTAAAGAACTTTTCATCGCAAAATTCGACAATTACCAATTTGGGGACGCGTCCCCAAGTTGATAATTATTTTTTTTCAATTTTGGACGAGTCCCCAAATTGGTAATTTAATTCGAAGTAGAATTCTACTCCATTTTCTTTGTTTATTACTCCATAGTTGTTTTCGTAGTTGTTCATTATTGCTTTTACAAATGATAGTCCTATTCCTGTTCCTCCGTCATTTCTGTTTCTTGATTCGTCTATCTTGTAAAATCTGTTCCATATTTTGTTTATATATTCTTCTTTTATGTTTTTTCCTGTGTTAAATACTTTTATTTTTACTTTGCCTTTTTCGTAATCTATTATATTTTCTACTTTTATATATTTTTCTCCATTTATTTCTTCTACATGCTTGATTGCATTTGTAATGTAATTTGTTAGTACTTGTTCTATGTAAAAGTCATCTGCTATTACATTAATTTCTTCTTTATCATTAAATTTTATCTGTATTCCTTCTTCTTCTATCATAACTTTACTTTTTCTGATTACTTCTTTTTCTACTTCCACTATGTTAAATTCTTTGTCCTTGAATTCTCTTTTCCCATATTCTAGTTTCATTAGTTCTAATAGTTGTTTTACTAATTTGTCCATTTTATTTGTTTCGTCTAATATGACTTCTGCATAAAATTTTCTGCTTTCATCGTCAGTATTTACATTTTCTAGTAATCCTTCACTATATCCTTGTATCAATGCTATTGGTGTTTTTAGTTCATGTGATACGTCTGATATGAAACTTTTTCTCATTTCATCTATTTTTGATTTTTCTTCTATGTCCTTTTCTAGTTCTATATTAGTGTTTCTTAATTGTTTTATTGTCCTTTCTAATTTGTCTGACATTAAATTAATGCTTTTTCCTAAGTTGTTTATTTCGTCGTCTGCGTCAGTTATTCTATATTTATGACTAAAATCTAAATTTGCCATTTTTTTAGCTATTTTGTTTAGTTCTAATATTGGGTCTGCAAATTTTCTCGATACTATTGATACTATTACAGCTGCTATTAAGATTGTAATTCCTGCCATTAAATATAAAAAGTTGTTTGATATTTTTACACTTTCTTCTATTGCTGTTATTGGTATTCTTACATATAGTTGATAGTTATTGTCTAATATTCCTGATAATAATATATATGTAATTTGATTTTTTATATCTTTTATCTTTTTTATAGTATATTTTGATGTTTCAATAACAGTTTGTGCTGAATCTGTGTTGAATCTATTTGTCATTTCATTCATTTGTCCTAGAGTAGATAAGAAGTCTTTGTTTGATGTATAAATACTTACATTTTGTTCATTTCTTATTAAAATATCAAAGTTATTTTTTATTGCTATTTTTTCTAGTTCATTTTGAATATCTATATCTTCTTGATTATTATAATAATCTTCTACTTTATCATAAACTTCCTTTAATGCTCTTGTTTTACTAAATATAAAGAATTGTCCAAATACTACATTATTCACTATTACTAAAAAAGCTATTATTAACATTATTACACATGTTAAAGTTATAAATAGCTTTACTCTTACTGATTTTAATTTTTCTTTTATTTTTTCCTTTATCTTTTCCATTTTTATCTCATTCCTTTTTAAGTCATAAATCTGGTTGTAAAAGATTTAATTTTTAAACTTTCCTTTTATAATATTTTTAACCTATTTTACCTCAAACTTATAACCTACACCTCTCATGGTCTGAATATACTTACCTTTTTTTCCTAATTTATGTCTTATTTTCTTTATATGACTATCTATTGTTCTTGAATCTCCGTAATAATCATAATTCCATACATTATTTAATATTTTGTCTCTTGAAAGAGCTATATTTGCATTTTCTACTAGATATACTAGTAGTTCATATTCTCTTAGACTTAATTCTATTGGTTTTCCATCTACTTTCACTGTTCTTCCTTCTTTGTCTATTTCTATTCCACCATATTCTTTTATTTCTTTTGTATTTTGATTTGTTCTTTTCAATATAGCTTCTACTCTGGCAACTAAAATCTTTGGACTAAATGGTTTTGATATATATTCATCTACTCCTAATTCAAATCCAAATAATTCGTCTTGTTCTTCTCCTCTTGCAGTTAGCATAATTATTGGTATTTTTGATTCTTGTCTTATTTGTCTTAGTACAGACCATCCATCTAATTTTGGCATCATTACATCTAATAAAATAAGATTTATCTTATTTTTATTTTGCGAAAATACTTCTAATGCTTTTTCCCCATCTTCTGCTTCTAATATTGTATATCCTTTTGCTTGTAAAAAATCTTTTATTAATTTTCTCATTCTTGATTCGTCATCAACTACTAATATACAACTATTCATTGCTAAACAACTCCTTTGAATTATTTTTAATTATTATACTAGATTTTTATGTCTATATTGTGAAAAAACTCCGATAATATCGAAGTTTTTAGCTTTTTATTTTAACTTTTTATATATACATTTCTGCTCTCATATGCTAGTTTTATATCTTCTTCTTTTAATATTTTCATTATTTTTAAGTTTATATTTTCTACTTCTGCTAAATAACTTTCATAATCTACTGAATCTGTATAAGTATATACTAATATATTTATTCCATTTTCTGTTATTTGATCAAATCTAACTATTATTGAATCATCATATATTGCTTCTCTTGATTGTAACATTTCTCTTACTCTTGCTTCAAATTTCTGTAGTTTTTCTAATGTTGTACTCGATTCGACACATAGATTTGTTTTATATCTTCTTTTCTCCATTTTGCTCCAATTTATTACTGAAGCTTCAGATATTATAGAGTTTGGCACATTTACTACTGAATTTTCAAATGTTCTTATTCTTGTACTTCTAAAGGTTATGTCTTCTATTGTTCCTTCAAAATTATTAAATTGTACCCAATCTCCAACATTAAATGGCTTATCTATAAATATTATTAGTCCTCCAAATAAGTTTTTAGCAGTATCTTGTGCTGCTAGTGTTACTATTATTCCACCTATTCCTAATCCCGCAACAAGTCCATTTAAATTTATTCCTAATATTGCTACAACTATGAATACAGCAATCACATAAATTATTACTCTTACTACTTTTAGCATAAAATCAAACATATTGTCATCTAGCTTTGTATTTAATGTCTTTTTTAGTCTTTTTACAAGACTAGAACCTGTTCTAAAACTTGAAGCTAGTCCTTTTGCAAATGCAAATGTTACAATAATTTCAAAAATTTTTGTAATTATGTTCATTATTTCATTAGTTATATTTAATGGTCTTTTTAAAAATAGTATTCCTAGATAAACTCCTAATATCGCAAAAAATATTCGTAATGGATTATAAAATGCATTTTCTTTTATTTGTGCTTTATTTTTTGTCTTAAATTTAAACATTTTTACAATTATATATGAAAAAGTTGAACTGAAAATCTTAAAAAATATTGTTATAAACAATGCTATTAATACATCTACTATTTGTATCGATGTTATATACTTTATAAAATCTTGCATTTGATCCACCATTTATTCATCTCCTTCATATAATATGTTTATAAAATTATTTAAATATTTTATAAACATATTTTTTTATTTTTCTAAACATGAATTTATATTTTATTCATATTTTACTATCTAATGTAGTTTTGATTTATTTATTATCCCATGTAGTCTCTAAGCTTTTTACTTCTACTTGGATGTCTTAATTTTCTTAATGCTTTTGCTTCTATTTGTCTAATTCTTTCACGTGTTACGTCAAATTCGCGACCAACTTCTTCTAATGTTCTAGCTTTTCCATCTTCTAAGCCAAATCTTAATTTTAAAACTTTTGCTTCTCTTGGTGTTAATGTATTCATTACTTCTTCTAATTGTTCTTTTAATAATGTATATGATGCTGCATCATGTGGAGCAGGACTGTCATCATCTTGTATAAAATCTCCTAAATGACTATCATCTTCTTCACCTATTGGTGTTTCTAATGATACAGGGTCTTGTGCTATTTTTTGTATTTCCATAACCTTTTCTACAGGTATTTCCATCTCTGCTGCTATTTCTTCTGGACTTGGTTCTCTACCCATTTGTTGTAATAGATGTCTTGATGTTCTTATTAATTTATTTATTGTTTCTACCATGTGTACAGGTATTCTTATTGTTCTTGCTTGGTCAGCTATTGCTCTTGTTATTGCTTGTCTTATCCACCATGTAGCATATGTGCTAAATTTAAATCCTTTTGTATAGTCAAATTTTTCTACTGCTTTAATAAGCCCCATATTTCCTTCTTGTATTAAATCTAAAAATAGCATTCCTCTTCCTACATATTTTTTAGCAATACTTACAACTAATCTTAAATTTGATTCTGCTAGTTTTTGTCTTGCTTCTTCGTCATTATTTAATATCCTTTTTGCTAAATCTAATTCTTCTTCAAATGTTAAAAGTGGTATTCTTCCTATTTCTCTTAAATACATACGTACTGGATCATCTACATTTATTCCATCATAACTTGTATCTGTTATTTCATCTAATTTTAAGTCCTCAACTTCTTTTAGGTCTTCTATGTCTGGTTCTTCATCTACATCATCTTGTAATAAATCTAATCCCATTTCTTCAAATGCGTCAAATACTTTATCAATTTGATCTGGATTTACGTCATCTAATTCTTTTGCCAAATCTCCATATGTTATTTTTCCTTTTTCTTTTGCTTTTTTTATTATATTATTTACTTTTTCTTGTTTTATTTTTTCATCATCTGCGTTTGCTTCATTACTAGTATTTTCTTCATTATTCTCTTTTGTCTTTTTATCTATAATTTTATTTTTTTCTTCATTTACTGTTTTTTGATTTGTATCTTTATTTTCTTCTTTTTCTGTTTTATTAATTTTTTCAGCGTTTTTTGTTTCTACATTTTCTTCTATTTTTGCTTTTTTGTTTTTTGTTTCTAATGTTATTTCTTCAATTTCGTTTAATTCTTCTTTCTTTTTGTTCATAAAAAACCTCCCATCATTAATGTAAAATAGCTTTTACATTAATCCCCCTATTTTAAATTATTTAATTTATTTGTAATTTCCATTATTTCTTTTAAGATATCATCTTTTTGTTCTTTTGATATATCTGTATTTAATAATTTAGATAACTCTTCTCTTTTCTCATGCAATTTTTCCTTTGCATTTCCTTTTATTACATCATCTATTGCTTTTTCTAAATTTTCATTTAATCCATAGTCTTCTGCCATAATTTCTGTTATATGATTTTGCTCTTCTTCTCCTAGATTATCTATAATAGCATTTATATTATAATTTTCTTTTTCAAATTCTTCATATATTGCTTGAGCAATTTTTTTATTTGTTTCATCCTTAAAGTCTTCTGTATTTATATTTTGTTTTATTATTTGATATATATTAATTTCAGCTGTTAATAGTATTGCTATAATTGTGTTTTCTCTGTTTATTATTTCTTTATCTATTTGCTTTTTTTCTATTTCCTTATGTTTTACTATTGGTTTATTTTTTTCTAATGATGTTTGACTTTTTTCATTCTTATATATTAATTTGTTTACTTCTGCATATATTGCTTCTTTAGATATATCATATTCTTTAGCTATTTTTTCTATGTAAAGTTCCTGTTCTATCGTATTATTTATTTTTGATAATAATTTTGCAATTTCGTTTAAAAATTTAATTTTGTCATTTACATTTTCTAGGTCTAAGTCCTTTTTCAATACTTTTACTTTAAATTCTATGACTGAAATAGCCTTTTCTATTAATGCTTTAAATCTTACATTTCCATATTTAATAATATATTCATCTGGGTCTTTTGCACCTTCCATTTGCAAAATTCTTATATCACATCCCATATTTTGTAAAATATCTAATGCTCTTATTTTTGCTGTTAAACCTGCTTCATCAGAATCAAAACTTAATATTATCTGTTCTGCATTTTTTCTTAATAACCATCCTTGTTGTTGAGTTAATGCTGTTCCAAGTGGTGCTACAACATTTGTTATTCCTCTTTGATGAAGTGATATAACATCCATATATCCTTCAACTATTAATAGTTTTTTTGTATCTCCTTTTTTTGCTACATTTAGACCAAATAAGTTTCTTCCTTTACTATAAACAACATTTTCTGGAGAGTTTATATATTTAGGCTTAGAGTCATCTAATACCCTTCCACCAAATGCAATTACTCTTCCTCTTGCATCACATATTGGAAACATTAATCTATTTCTATATCTGTCTATATATCTTCCATTGTCATTTTTGTTTACTAATCCGGATTCTAGTATTTCTGCATCTTCAAATCCTTGTTTTTTTAATTCTTTATATAATTCATCAAACTTTCCTGAAAATCCTATTTGGAAAGATTTTAATGTATTATTTGTTAATTTTCTTTTTTTTATGTATTCTTGTGCTATTTTTGCTTCTGGCTTGTACAAGTTTTCATGATAAAATTTTGCTGTAAATTCGTTTACTTTATACACTTTTGATTTTAAAAGTTCTTTATATGAATCTGCTGAATTTTGTATTGTTGGTAATTGAATGTTTGCTCTTTCAGCTAGTGTTTGAACTGCTTCTATAAAATTTATTCCTTCTATTTTTTGTAAAAATGTAAAAACATTTCCTCCTACTCCACATCCAAAGCAGTGGAATATCTGCTTGTCTGGTGATACAGAAAAAGAGGGTGATTTTTCATTATGAAAAGGACATAAACCAAAAAAATTTCTTCCGCTTCTTTTTAAATGTACATATTGTGAAATTATATCTACTATATCATTTGTTTGTCTTACTTCTTCTATAATTTCATCACTATATCGCAAGAATTTTTCCTCCTTTTCTAAAATATTACTCATAATTATATTATTCGACGTATTTTACATAAATCCTTCTAAATGTTTTAAATTTTTTAAAAGGTATCTAATAGTTGTTTCTCTCAAAATACTTAAAAAGCAACTATTAAATACCTTTATATTAAATATTATCTGTATTATTTGAATTTTTTTATTATTTCTTCTACTGTTAATATAACTTTTTCTCCTGTTCTTGTATCTTCTATTTCTAATTTTTCACCTTTTTGTTTATCTCCTATTACAGTTAAGTATGGTGTTCCTAGTATTTTACAATCTTTGATTTTTGCTCCCATTGTTATTGTTTCTCTATCATCTATAATAACATTTATATTTTCTTCTTGTAATTTTTCATATATTTTATTAGCTAATTCTAATTTTTCTTTATTTTCCATTTTTGGTACTATTTGTAATTTAAATGGTGCGATCTTTTCTGGTAATGCAAATCCAGAAGGTTCATTTTGTTTATCTCTAATTAATGATTGTTCATATAAAGCAGCTAAAGTTCTACTTACACCTATTCCATAACATCCCATATAATATAATTTTTCTTTCCCGTCTTGTCCGATATATTTTCCATTCATCATTTCTGAATATCTAGTTCCTAATTGGAATATATGTCCTAATTCCATTGTTCTTATTTCTTCGAAATCTGAAATACTTTCTATTCCATATTCTTCTTTTAAATATTCTTCATAATTTTCTTTTTCTAATATTTCTGTATTTAGTCCTATTTTTGATTTTTCATTATATAGAATTTTATCCTCACCTTGATTTGATATAAGCATAAATTCTTCTGATTTTTTTCCACCCATTGCTCCATTATCTGCAACAATTGGTATTACATCTAAGCCTATTTTTTCGTAAATCTCTAAAAATGCTTTTCTGATATTTTCATAAGATTTTTCCATTGATTCTTCATTTAAATCAAAACTATATGCATCTAGCATTGGAAATACTTTTCCTCTTAATAAATATCCTCTTGTCCTTATTTCATTTCTAAACTTTTCTCCGATTTGATAATATGTTACTGGTAAATTTTTATATGATTTTAATTTCTCTCTTGCATACTCAAGCATTGCTTCTTCTCCTGTTGGTGCTAGACAGAATATTCCTTTATTGGATTCTGTAATTAACATTGTTCCATCATTTACATATTGATCATATCTTCCTGAATTTTTCCATATAGTATCTGGTTGTAATGTTGGTAATAATACTTGTATACATCCATATTTATTTAATGTGTCTATCATAATTTTTTCTATATTTTTCCTAAGTAATAAAGGTAATGTTCCATATCCTATTATTCCAGCACCATATTGTACTAATTGTCCTGTCTGTAGCAAAATACTTTGACCTGGATACATCTTATCTATATTATTTAATTTTGTAGTTCCCATTCCTGTTTGTGATAATCTCATTTTTATTTCCTCCTTAATAATTAAAATTCTATTTATCTATTAATACTATTCTCAACCCTTTCGGGATTTAGAGCCTCTTTTTTTATATTTTCATTGTCCATATTTTGACTATTTTCTATTTGTGTATTTTCTACTTCTTTCTCTTCTACTAATTCATCTATTACTATTTGTCTATTTGAATCTAATTTATATTTTGGAAGTTCTGGTAAGTCTGTTAAAGATGTGTAACCAAACATTTTTAAAAATTCATTTGTTGTTTTATATGACATTGGTTTCCCTGGTAAATCTGTTTTTCCTGCTTCTTCTATCAGTCCATATTCTAACAATTTATATACAACTGCATCTGCTGATACACCACGAATTGCTTCTATTTCTGCTCTAGTAATTCTTGGATTATATGCTATTATAGATAATGTTTCTAATGCTGCATTTGATAAATTTGGTTTTGTTCTTTTATCTATTATTGGATATATGTAATTATATAATTCTTTTTTTGTGCATAATTGATATCCATTATCTATTTCAATTAATTCTATTCCTCTATTTTCTTTTTTATATTCTTCTTGCATAATTTTTATTATATTTTCTATTTCTTCTTTTGATATTTCTAAGTTTAATACTAATTCATCTTTTGAGATTATTCTCCCTGATGAAAAAAGCATTGCTTCAATTATCCCTTTTATTTTTTCAGTTTCCATTTGTTCACTTCCCCATATAATATGATCTCGTTTTCTTTGGCTGTCTTTATTTACTTTTTTGTGTGTATATTATTTCACAATTATGCAATTATGTCAATTATTTTTTAATTTTTCTTGCACTTTAAATATGTTTATGTTATATTATTTTTATAAATAAAAAATATATAGAACTAAATTTTTAATTTAGAAGTTATTTTTTCTTTTCATGATATTACATATTTGGAATGGGGGATTTTTTATGGATAATAAAAAACTAGAAGTTGTTTCTGGAGATGGCTCTAATTTAAACATTTCACCTGTGCATGATCATATTTCTGCTGGTAAACCTAGTACTGAAAAACCTAAAAATATTGTTGTTCCTAAAGAGAATTCTAAGGTAAAAAAAGTTAAGACTGAAAAAAAAGTGGAAAATGAAGAATAGTTCTTAAATAACAATCCGCGGTTAAAAAACAATATCGACAATTAAAAAAAGGTGAGTTGTAAAAGTAAATTCCAGAAGAAAAAGTAAATTCCAAATGTAAGAGAAACGTCAACTTTTAGGAGTTTCT
>CALXAB010000032.1 GCA_944386175.1 uncultured Clostridia bacterium | reverse complement strand
AAATACGAATGAACTTTATAGCATCGGCTCATCACACCAAACACTTTTTAAGAGGTGTTGCATTTCTCTTTTGAACATAAAAAACTACTCATAGTTACAAAACTACAAGTAGTTATCATATTCTTTATTCAATTAAGCCCTAAAATCAATTTTAAGGCGATTTCATATTAAAGTAGAGTAACTTTACCTTAAAATGAAATATACTGTTATAGAAAATTCAAAAATTATATCAATAGTAATTTTATTTTATCTAAAAATATCTAAAAAACATCTAAAAAATTTCTTTTATAAAAGTCATTTTATCTTTTGTTTATATATAAATATTTTTACTATATAATGCTAAAAAAGTGCTTAAATTCAAAGGGTTTAAGTGATACTAAATAATAACAAATAATATCTAATGTTAAGTAGCACGGAAAACTGAAAATCCTCGTGTCAGTGGTTCGATTCCACTTGAAGCCACCATAAACTATATCGTCTAACCAGACAAGAAAACGATTAAATCGACCATTGCAGGTCGATTTTTTGTGTAAACAATATATTTTTGATAAACAATAGATAGAGAAGAAAATAAAAAAAGTTTGTTAATACACATTGGATTGGAGGTTTCAAACGGAAATAAATTACCCACCATATACAATAACTGATAAAATATTAAATTATGTGTCAGATATAATGAAAAAATAGGAGAAGCTAATTATTTTGAAAGTTTAAATAAATCCACTTATATTCTATCATCTATATTTCATTATGAATTTGTATTTATACACCCATTTCATGATGGGAAACAACAAAAAGTATTAGAATGTATTAAGAAAAATGTTATTGTTGGTGCAAAAAACATTATTGAACAAACAGGATTATCCGATAGTACAGTTAGAAGAATTTTAAGAAAGTTTTTACAAGACAAAAAGATTGAAACTACTGATAATAACGAAAAATCGCCAAATAAAAAATATAAATTGACAGAGTAATGACAGAGATGTGACAGAGCTGAAATAATCAGTCTTTATATAACAATATCAGAATATAAAAATCTATCAAAATAGAAAAAATCAAATAGTGTGTTTAGCTATTTGATTTTTTCTCTATATCCATTTTCCATTTTACCATAAAATCTAAAATAAGTATCAAACAATATATATAAAATAGGCTTGCTACCTAAAAATAGAATAGTGCAAACTTAAATTCAGCTTGAAATTTTTATATACTTAATATATAATGAATGTACATTATAAATAAAAAACAAAAAGATATGATAAAACAAAAAAATAAAATATAACATATAAAAATACAAAAATACAAAAATCAAAGGAAGAGATAAAATGAGAATACTAGGAATAGACCCAGGGTTTGCAATAACAGGGTATAGCATAATAGACTATATAGGAAACAAATTCAAATTAATAACATCAGGAGCAATCCTAACAGACGCAAAAACATCATTTCCATTAAGACTAGAAAAAATTTATTACGAACTAAAAGACATAATAGACAATTATCAGCCAGAGTGCATGTCAATAGAAGAACTATTTTTCAATAATAATGCAAAAACAGCAATAAATGTAGCACAAGCAAGAGGAGTAATATTAATGACAGCAAGAATAAATAAAATAGACACATACGAATATACACCACTTCAAGTAAAACAAGCAGTAGTAGGATATGGAAGAGCAGATAAAATACAAGTACAAAGAATGGTAAAGATGATTTTAAACACCGAAAAATTACCAAAATTAGATGACATAACAGATAGCATGGCTATTGCAATTTGCCATGCACATTCTGCAAAATTTGCCGAAAAGCTTTAAAATAGAGGAAAAATAAATATAGGATAACTCAAAATCCTAAATCTGTTATACAAGGATGAGTAAATTGAAAAAAATAGAAGAAATAGAAAAAGATTTAAATGCTGAAAAATTAGAAAATATATATTTGCTATATGGAGAAGAAGAATACTTAATAGAAACCATTATAAATAAAATAAAAAAAATATTTGGAGAATGTATAAAAGGAATAAATTATATTTTAATAGATGATACTAATATAAATAATATAATATCAGATATAGAAACACCAGCTTTTGGGTATGAAAAAAAGCTAATAATAGTGAAAAATTCAGGAATTTTAAAAAAAGAAGGAAAAAGAAAGAATATAGAATTATCTAAGATAAAAGAAAGATTAAATTTATATATAAAAGAAAATATAGAAATTATAAAACAAAGCACAATAATTGTATTTGTAGAAGAAGAGGCAGATGTAAAACAAGAATTGTATAAAACAATAGATAAACTAGGAACAGTATGTAAATTCGACTTCCAAAATTTAGCACAATTACAAAAAAGATTAAAAAGTATATGTAATTTATATGAAGTAAAAATAAGTGATTATGATTTAAAATATTTTATTGAATGTGCTGGAACAAACATGCAAAATTTAATAAATGAAATAAGAAAATTAATAGAATACAAAGGAAATGGCGGAGAAATTGTTAAAGAAGATATTGACAAATTAACCATAAAAAAATTAGAAAGTGTAATATTTGATTTAACAGACAATTTAGGTAAAAAAGAAACAGCAAAAGCATTAGAAGTATTAAAAAATCTAATTAGTCAAAAAGAACCATTGCAAAAAATATTAATAACTTTATATAACCATTTTAAAAAAATATATATAACAAAATTAGCAGAAAAATATAAAAAAGATGTAGCAACAAGTTTGCAATTAAAACCAAACCAAATATTTTTAGTAAACAAATATAAAATGCAGTCAAAATATTTCAAAGAAAAAGACTTAAATAGCATTTTACAGGATTTTAGAGATCTAGACTATAATTATAAAAATGGAACTATAGATTTACAAATAGGATTAGAATCTGTTCTATGTAGATATTGTTAAATAAAAATAAATTCCAAAAATGTATAAATTAATCACCTATTGATAAAAATAATAAAAAATAATGTTATTAATAGGTGATTTTTATGTTTATAAAAAATAAGAAAGTAATAGTGTTTTTAGTAATTGCTTTAAGTATAGTAGCAACACTATTAACTATATATTCAGAAAAAAATACAGTAGAAGTATTATCAAAATATGGTTCAAGAGGAGAAGAAGTAAGGCAAATACAAACAAAATTAAAGCGATGGGGATATTATAATGGAAATGTAGATGGAATATATGGAAGCCAAACACAAGAAGCAGTTAGATATTTTCAAAGAAAAAATGGATTAGCAGTAGATGGAATTGCAGGACCAGCAACATTAAAAGCAATGGGAATATATAGCTCAAGTTCATCATCTTCAAGTTCAAGCTCAAATTCAAGCAATTTAAACTTGTTAGCTAGGATAATTTATGGTGAAGCACGAGGAGAACCATACACAGGACAAGTAGCAGTAGGAGCAGTTGTAATGAATAGAGTAAAAAGTAGTTCATTTCCAAATACAATATCAGGGGTAATATATCAGTCAGGAGCTTTTGACGCTGTAAGAGATGGGCAAATAAACTTAACACCAGATTCTACAGCAAAAAAAGCAGCACAAGATGCATTAAATGGATGGGATCCTAGTTATGGAGCAATATATTACTTTAATCCAGCAACGGCAACTAATAAGTGGATTTGGTCAAGACCAATGACAGTAACTATTGGAAATCATAGATTTTGTAAATAGGGGACGTTCCTTTAATCCCTAAAATTCGGGATAATGGGGACGGACCTTCCTTTGGTTTCAGGTGGCATCATCATAAAATATATGATTTTTCGGCTCAATACATAATTTAAGAAATTCTAAATTAATTTTTTTGCACTCTTTCACTTAGTCCGAGCTAAAGCTCGACGCGAACATTTTCCAAAAAATTAATAAAGAATTTCTAAAATTATTCCAATCACATTCAAAATCATATATTTTATGATGATGCCACCTGAAACCAAAGGAAGGTCCGTCCCCATTATCCCGAATTTTAGGGATTAAAGGAACGTCCCCTACTTGACAAAGAAAAAACAAATTGATAATATATAATTGATAAATTAACAATGGAGGAAATAAATATGTTATTATATCCAAATACATATTTAAAAAAAGTAGAAGATATAAATATAGAATTCTTACAAAAAAATAAATTAAAAGCACTAATATTAGATTTAGACAACACATTAATAGATTATAATAAAAACTTATCAGATAATATAATTCAATGGGCAAAGGAATTAAAAGGTCAAGGGGTAAGATTATATATATTAACAAACAGTAATGACAAGCAAAAGGTAGAAAAAGTGGCAGGAAAATTAGGAATACCATATCAAAGTTTTGCAATGAAACCTTTTAAAAAAGGATTTTTAAAGATACAAAAAATATTAAATATAAAACCAGAGAATATAGCAGTTGTAGGAGAGCAAATATTTACAGATATCATAGGTGGCAATAGATGTAACATGCATACAATATTAGTAGATCCAATATGTGAAAAAGATTATTGGTACACAGCATGGAAAAGACCTATAGAAAATAAAATAAAAAGTAAGTATATAAATAATAAAAATAAATAATAAGAATAATATAAGTTAGAGTTATTAATTCTCAAAAAATATAGATACAAATTATGATATAACAAAGGAGAAATATGATGTATATAAATGACGTACATATAGCATATTATGTAGTAGCAATAATTTTAGGATTATTTATAGGAAATATAATAGATTGGGCAAATAAGAGATTACCAGAATATAAAAGTGTAATATCAAAAGATTTTTTTAGAGAAATGAAAGCAAACTTTAAACCTAAATATATATTAATGTTTTTAACAGCAATAATATATGTAACATTAATATATACATTTGGTATAAAAGAAACACTTATTGCGAATTTAGATTTAATAAAATACATGATATTAGCACCGATGTTAATTTCAGTATTTGTAATAGATTACAGATTACAAATAATACCAAATAGATTAAATTTGACAATATTCGAAGTAGGTTTAGTATTTGCATTTTTATATGGGCTTTCTAATGTAGCGATAACAATAAATATGCTTTTAGGAATGGTTACCGGAGCAGGGATATTCTTATTAATAACATTACTAGGAGGAGCTTTTTATGGAAAAGAAGCAATGGGATTTGGTGATGTGAAATTAATGGGGGCATTAGGATTATACTTTGGATTATCAAACATAATAATAATAACACTAGTATCTTTTCTAATAGGAGCAATATTAAGCATAATATTATTAATAACAAGATTAAGAAAAACAAATGAATATATACCATTTGGACCTTTTATAGTAATAGCAACATTTATAAGTATGTACATACCATTTGAGCAAATAAAAACATTTTTAATGCAAATATTTACATTAGGCTTATATAAAGCATAATATTTAAAAATTAATAAAAGAGTTATTCATTAAAAGTAAGTAATACATGACAAAGAATTATAAAGTAAAAAATGTAGTAATAAAATTTAAGGGGATGATTTTAATGAATCCTAAATTACAATGGCTAAGAAACAAAATGTCAAGTTCAGATTTGCAAGGTCTAATAATATCTAATCCTATAAATATAAAATACTTAACAAATATAGACGCAGAAGGGATATTATTATTAACAAGAAAAGAAAATATATTTATAACAGATGGAAGATATATAGAAGATGTTCACACAGTGTTAACACTATTTGACGAGATTATAGTATATGACATAAATGATCTATCATTAGAAGACTACGAAAACTTTTTTATGTTCTGTGAAAACGTAGGATTTGAAGAAAATTATGTGACATATTCAAAATATAAAGAATATATTAGAAAATATAAAATAAATAATTTTGTTGAAACAGAGCATATCATTGAAAAGCAAAGAATGATAAAAGATGAAGAAGAAATATCAAACATAAAAAAAGCATGTGAAATAACTGACAATTGTTTTGCATATATATTAACATATATAAAACCAGGGATGACAGAAAAACAAATAGCACATGAAATAGAAGAGTATTATAAACAAAGAACAGATGGAATATCATTTGATACAATAGTAGCATCAGGAGGAAATACATCAAAACCACATGCAGTACCAACTGATAGAAAAATACAAAAAGAAGATATAATAACAATAGATATGGGGTGTAAAGTGAATGGATATTGTTCAGATATGACAAGAACATTCTTTGTAGGAAAAGTACCAGAATATATAAAACCTATATATGATTTAGTATTAAAAAATCAAATGCAAGTACTAGAAAGTTATAAAGATGGAGCAAATACAAGACAAATAACAAAAATGGTAGAAAATGATTTTAAATTGAACGGATATGATTTAATTCATAGTATAGGACATGGAGTAGGTTTAGAAATACATGAAGCACCATATATTAGTTATAGATCAGAAGCAACATTAAAAGAAAATATGATAGTAACAAATGAACCAGGAATATATATACCAGGAAAATTTGGAATAAGAATAGAAGACACAACACAGATTACAAAATTTGGATGTATAAATTTAACCAAATCTGAGAAAAATTATATTATAATATAATTTTACCAATTTGGGGACGCGTCCCCAAATTGGTAAAAATAAAAGACTTGATTTTTAGCCAAAAATATAGTAAAATAGATAAAGTTAATTTTTATAAATGGAAAAATGAAAGGAGAATTATTATGGCATCGGTTTATTCAGCAGGAGATTTTAGAAATGGGACAACATTTGAAATGGATGGAAATGTATATAGAATAGTAGAATTTCAACATGTAAAACCAGGGAAGGGGTCAGCTTTTGTAAGGACAAAATTAAAAAATGTAATAACAGGAGCAACATTAGAAAAAACATTTAACCCATCAGATAAATATCCAGCAGCAGAAATAGAGAAAAAAGCAATGCAATATTTATATAATGATGGAGGATTATATTATTTCATGGATAATGAAACATATGATCAAATACCTTTAAATGAAGAACAATTAGGAGATTGCCTAAAATATTTGAAAGAAAACATGGAAGTTACAATACTTTCATATAAAGGAAACATATTTGCAGTAGAACCACCAACATTTGTTGAGTTAGAAGTTACATATACTGAACCAGGATTTAGCGGAAATACAACAACTACATCAGGAAAACCAGCTAAATTAGAAACAGGTTTAGAAATACAAGTTCCATTATTTGTAGAAATAGGAGATGTATTAAAAATAGATACAAGAACTTGTGAATATATGGAAAGAGTTTAAGAAAGGTGAATAGTAAATGGCTAAACTAAAAGAAGAATATGAACAATTCTTAAATGATATTGAAAAAAACATAAAAGATAAAGAAGATTTAGAATATATAAAAAAGAGATTTGATGTATTTTTTAAATTTATAATAGAACAAATGGACTATATATTGACAGCTAAAGAAGATAAAATAGAAAAGATAGAAAAAAATCATAAAGAATTAGTAGAAAAGATGTCAAAAATGGAACAAGTAATTCATAGTATAGAAAAAGATATTTATGCAGATGATGGATTTGATTTCGAAATTATATGTCCATATTGTAATTATGAATTTATAATTGATGTAGATGAGAACAAAACAGAAATTGAATGTCCAGAATGTAAAAATATAATTGAATTAGACTGGACAGGGGATTTAGATAAAAATGAAGAGTGCGGTGGAAATTGCTCACATTGTTCAGGATGTGAAGGTGAGCAGGAAGAAAACGACGATGAGGATATGTAAAAAATAATATCAATAGTGTAAAAGAATAAGAAGAAAATAAAAATACCCTAAATTTATTAGATAAAAGTTTAATAATTAGGGTTTTTTTGTTATAGTAAATTAATTTTTGTATCTATAAAAAGGAACTTTCTAAGGGGTTACATAAGTTTTATTTTGTAAAGTATAGCATAAGACGACGCATGTGGAAGTTTGTGCGTTGCTAGAGTTAAAGAATTGCCAATGATACTAGAGTTTACTAGCTTTCAAGATACAGTTATGTTTCATAAAAGAGGAAGATTTGGACTAGAAAAAGTGCAAAATTGTGAAATTAATGTTAAGGTTGTTTTAGATATGGAGTGTGGAAACATATAAAATGAAATTTTAAAATAGATATAATAGTTGTAGTGAGCGAATTACAGAGACTATATGTCTATGGTCAATATACCATATTATATGGTTGTAGGTTGATGAACATATGATTTATAAAAATAAAATTTAAAAGTTAAAGAGAATCCTAAGTAGAGTGCCTTGTAATGGGTGCTTTATTTTTTGCAAAAAATAATATAGTTGTTGCGAATTTCAATAAATTTATTGAGGAAAATGTAAATTTGTGATATATTGTAGGCAGAAAGTTAGAGGTGTGAGAATATGGAAATAATTGTAGGAGGAATTATTGAAAAGGATAATAAAATATTAATGGTAAAAGAGGCTAAAAAGAAATGTTATGGAAAATGGAACATGCCAGCAGGACATTTAGAAAATGGGGAAAATGTATTTGAAGGAGCAATTAGAGAAATATTTGAAGAAACTGGATGTAAAGTCAGATTAAAAAATGTACTACCAATAATAAATAAAGAACTTGAGAATACAACATTTTTATTAATAACTTTTACAACAGAATTATTAGAAGAGAACATTTCTTTTAATAAAGAAGAAATTTTAGATGTAAAATGGATTTCAAAAGAAGAATTGAAAAATATGACAAGCGAAAATTTAAGAGATGAAACACTAATAAAGAGAACATTAGAAATGCTTGAAGAAAATAGAAAATATCCTTTAGAAGTAATAGAAATATTATAATATATTAATATTTAGAGAAAGGTTAAAATATATGATTAATTTAAGAAAAGCACAAGAAAGTTTCAAAGAATACTTAAAAGACTATGATATCGAAGATGGAAATATAAAACTAAAAATCAAACATACATATGAAGTAGTAAATAAAAGTGAGTATATTGCAAAGGGATTAGGATTAAATCAAGAAAATATAGAACTTGCGAAATTAATAGCATTATTACATGATATCGGAAGATTTGAACAAGTAAAACAGACAAATGATTTTTTAGACAGCAATGATTTTGAACATGCAAATTATGGTGTTAAGGTTCTATTTGAAGATGATTTAATAAGGAAATTTATAGAAAATAATAAGTATGACAATATAATTAAAAAAGCAATATATAATCATAATAAATATAAGATAGAAGCAAATCTAAGCGATGCAGAATTATTACATAGTAAAATAATAAGAGATGCAGATAAATTAGATAATTTTAGAGTAAAGGAAACAGAACATTTTAGTAATATATTTCCAAGTAAATACAATCCTAAAACAATTAATTTTGAATCAATATCACCAAAAGTTTATAATGATTTTATGAGTCATAAATGCATTAAGTTAGAAGATAGACAAACACAGATTGATTTTTGGGTATGTGTAATTGCATTTATATTTGATTTGAATTTTAATATATCTCTAAAATATATAAAACAAAATAATTATATAGATATTTTAATAGATAGGATAGAATATAAGAATAATGATACAAAACAAAAAATGGAAGATATAAGAAAATGTGCGAAGGAATATTTAGAGGAGATGGAGGATAAAGTATGATACTTTCAACATTATGTTATATTGAAAAAGACAATAAATATTTAATGTTACATAGGACAAAAAAGAAAAATGATATAAATAAAGATAAATGGTTAGGAATAGGTGGAAAATTTGAAGAAGGCGAAAGTCCAGAAGAATGTATTGTAAGAGAAGTGATGGAGGAAACAGGATTGAAACTAAATTCGTATAAATTAAGAACTATTGTAACTTATGTATCAACAAACTGGGAAACAGAATATATGTATGTATTTACTTCAAATGATTTTACAGGAGATTTAATAGAATGCAATGAAGGAGATTTACAATGGATTGATAAAAAAGAGGTTGCAAAATTAAACACTTGGGAAGGCGACAAAATTTTTGTGGAGAAATTACAAAAAGATAGTAAATTTTTTACAGTAAAATTTGAATACGATGGGGAAATGTTAATTAAATATGAATTAAAGGAATATTAATGGGGGTTAGAAAATGAATGACATGGGAACAAAAACAAATGTAGTGATAGTAGGGAATATTGCATTTGATGTTAACACATTTCCAAAGAGAATGAATGGAAAAGATGAAATTGTTATAAATAATGGAGGAGCCGGATACTATTCTTTAATTCCTGCAAGTATTTACACAAAAACAGGAATTGTTGCTAGAGTTGGAAATGATTTTAATATGTCAACATTGAAGAAAAGTAATATAGATTTATCAGGATTAAAAATAATAAAAGATACACCTACAATAAAATTTCATCACACTTATTTAACAGATGACGGTCAAATTAGAACCTTTAGACCAGAAGTATATGAAAAAGCAATGATAAATATAGAAGATTTTCCAAAAGAATATTATGAGGCTCAGTATATACATATAGCAACTAACTTTCCATCTATGCAAAAACAATTTATAGATATGATTAGAAAAAATTCGAAAGCTACTATAAGTATAGATACCCATGAAGCTTATATGGAGCAAGAATCAGAATTTATAAAAGAACTTTTTAATAGTGTAGATATAGCTTTTATAGATAAAGAATTTACACAATTGTTAGATTGCAAAGCTCCTGTAAAAATAATTAAAATGGGGAAGAATGGATGTAGATATTTATATAAGAATAACTCGTTTGTAGCGAAAACTCAAGAAAGAAAAGTAGTAGACAAAACAGGAGCAGGAGATGTAGTAACAGGAGTATTTCTAGCAATGATGTCAAAAACAAATAATCCCAAAAAGTCTTTAGAAGTAGCTGTTAATGTTGCAACAAAATCAATTGGTAATTATGGAGTAGATTTTTTGTTGGAGAAAGAAATTGAAAGATAATAATAAAAAATAACCATGTTGAATTCAGTACGGTTAAAAAGTAAAGTTCTCTGGAAAAAGAAGACTTTTAAGCTCTTTAGAAAAGATGAAACAAACCTACACTATCTAGGTGTGCAACAAACAAATGTAAAGTTATTCATCATCTATATATGGATAAAATATTAATAAATGTTGGAAGTGTAGGGAATTCCTTTGATGTTATAAGAAATGAAGACAAAGATAACAATGTACTAGAAACAACAAAAAGTAATTATTTAATAATTGAAGGAGAATATGGTAGTAAACAGTATAATTCTGATATTGTATTTCAATTTGCATATGATATAGATAAAGAATTAAAAGATGAAAATTTGAATATTGAAAAAGATAATTATAGATTTGAACTAAAACAAGGAAAATATAGAGATATGAATAAACTTAATGAATATTTTAGAAATATAGGAATTAATAAGGATAAAATTTAGATATAAAAATTATTATGAAGAAATTATAAGTAGAATGAAAGTATGATATAAAACAACAAATCAAACAAAAGTAGAACAAATGAAATTTTATACTATAATTGAAATTTTAGGGCATACTAAAAAAATAAAATAGAAAAAAGGAGGAATTTTTGAAATATGAATGAACCTATAGAAATAGAAAATAATAAAGATTATGAAGAACTTATCAAATCTATAGAAAATATAGTTTCCAGTTCAAAAAATAAAATTGCTAATACAATAAATGATACAATGGTTGAAACATATTGGAATATAGGAAAATATATTATTGAATTTGAACAAAAAGGAAAAGTAAAAGCTGAATATGGACAAAAACTTTTATTAAGACTTTCAAAAGATTTAAAATTGCGTTTAGGAAAAGGATATAGTCGTTCAAACTTATACAATATGAGAAAATTATATGAGTTATATCCAATTTTCCAACCACTGGCTGGAAAATTAAGTTGGACTAATTTATGTGAAATATTAACAATAAATGATGAAATGGAACGAAATTTTTATATAGCAGAAGCAAGCAAAGAAAAATGGAGTAAAAGAACGTTAAAGCGCCAAATGGAAAGTGGACTTTTTTTAAAGTTAGCAGTTTCTAAGGACAAAGATGAAATTTTAGCACTAGCTAAAACTGGACAAGAAATAAATGAACCCAAAGACATTATAAAGAGTATATATACACTAGATTTTTTAAATATAGAGGATAAAACAGACTATTCTGAGAGCCAATTAGAAGAAAAGATTATTGAAAAATTAGAAGATTTTTTACTTGAGTTAGGAAAGGGATTTACATTTGTAGGGCGTCAATATCCTATACATATAGGTAATGATTTTTATCATGCTGATTTAGTATTTTATCATAGAATATTAAAATGTTTTGTTATTATTGATTTAAAAATTAACAAGGTAAAACATGAAGATATACGGACAAATGAATATGTATATGGGATATTTTGCGACAGAAGAAAATGAAATAGACGATAATCCTCCTATTGGAATAATTCTTACAAGAAATAATAATGAATTAGTTGTTGAGTATGCGACTTACAATATGGATACTAATTTGTTTGTTTCAAAATATGAGTTATATCTACCAAATAAGGAAGAACTAAAAAAATTAGTTGACAAGATTATAAATGAGGATGAATAATTCTTAAAAGGCAGGAAAGAGATACAGAGAGTATCTCGTAAACACATAGAAAAACAAGTTTTCTAGACCTCTGTAAGTAGCAAAAATATACAGAGAAAATGCAGAGTAACAAAAAGATACTAAAATGCTTGATATAACTGAGATGTAATAAAAAATAAACAGAATATTCATAAATGAAATACATTGTAAGTATTATAAAATACAAGAGATGTATTAAATATACACTTATTGTATTTTATAGATTATATAAGAATATTGTTTAAATTGAAGACGAATTTTCAAAATTATTTCAAAAAACATTCATTGACGTATAAAAAACAAGATGATATTATCTTAATATGAAAAATTGAAAGCAAGAAACTAAGTTAGAGAAATCTAGCTTTTTTTATTATAGAAAATTGCATTTTCTATAATAAAAAAATAAAATTGCACAGAAAAATTGCTGTGCAATTTTTCGCGTCGACAAATCTTATACGCTTCTTGTTAGACCTTGTTAAAAAAGAAAAAATTAAAAGACAATAAAAAGGTTTAACGAAGCTAGATTTGTCAATTGCCTTTTGTTTTTCAAATAAATTAAATGGAGGTTTTTATTATGCCAGAAACAAATCAATTACTAATAAACTATTACAAGAAAGAAGAAATAAAAAAAGTTAAAGAAATGATGAGAGAAAAACTTGAAGTAGGAGAAATTTTAGAAGGTGTTAATATGGAATGGATTACCAAAGAAGAAGTCTTAAATATACTAGGAGAAGATTACGAGCCAGTTATAAAAGAAAGTAAGGTAGCAGATGAAGATAAAAGGGAAAATATACTTAATACATCTAATGTAACACAAAATACACCAATGGAAATAGCAAGAAAATATAAGAAATATTTTGAAGAATATAACCAAAATAGAAAAGAGATTTGTAAGGATAAAAATATTAGTAATGGAACATTCCAAAAATACTTAAGATTAAATTATTTAATACTAGAATTACAAGAACTTGTAAATAATAAAGAACTAGGAATAAATCCAGCAGAACATATAAGTTTTTTAGATACTGAAAATCAAACGAGGATAGCAAAAATAATACAAAACTATAATTGCAAAATTACAAATAGCATAGCTCAAAAAATAAAGAGAGATTTTAGAAAAAGCAAAAAATCAGATGAAAACTATATTCTAAGTAAAGACAAATTAGAAAGTTATAAAAATGAAAAAAGTTTGAAAATAATTTTTACACAAGAAGAAATACAAAAGTATTTTAATGTCATACCAAACCAAAAAATAAAAGAATACATTATAAGAATTTTAGAAAATACACAAGATGTATGAGGTACAGCTTATGAATAATATTGAAAAACAAAAGATAAATACTAAAATATTACAAGAAAAGATAGATGATAATTTATTAAATGGAAGTATTGAAATAACACTTTTAAATAGGATATACAAAGACAAATTAATAGACGAGAAAATATACAAACAAGCAAAGGAGAACATTATAAAGGAATATAAACTAGAAAAATGCGAGATTGATTTTAAATTCTAAATAGTATATAATCCAAACAGGGTTCTCTCTAACAGAATGGAGGATTAATGGAAGTTCAAGTTATAGAGAAAATACAAGGAAGAATAGATAGAACTACAGGACTACAAATAAATAGAAAACTAAAAGTAGCAGCATATGCAAGAGTAAGCACAGATTCAGAAGACCAATTAAACAGTTTTGAATCACAAGTAAAATACTACAATGAAAAAATATCAAAAAATATAGAATGGTCTTTTGTAGAAGTATATGCAGATGAATCAATATCAGGAACACAAGATTACAAACGAAGTAATTTTATGAGAATGATACAAGATAGTATGAATGGAAAAATTGATTTAATACTAACAAAATCAATATCAAGATTTGCAAGAAACACATTAGATACTCTAAAATATGTAAGAATGCTAAAAGAGAAAAATGTAGCAATTCTATTTGAAGAAGAAAATATTAATACTCTAGAAATGGCAGGAGAATTACTATTAACAATATTAAGTTCAGTAGCACAACAAGAAAGTGAAACAATATCATCACATGTGAAATTAGGGTTAAAAATGAAGGGGCAAAGAGGAGAACTAATTGGATATAATGGCTGTTTGGGTTATACATATGATAAAGAAAACAAAAGTATATCTATTAATAAAGAAGAAGCAGAAATAGTAAAATATATTTTTAGCAGATATGCACAAGGTGTTGGTTCAAGTATAATTGCAAGAGAACTAACAAACATGAAATACCTAACACCAAAAGGATTAACAAGATGGAGCGATTCAACAGTTAGAAGAATATTAAAAAATGAAAAATACAAAGGAGATGTTTTGCAAGGAAAAACATATACAACAAATCCAATAACACATAAAAGAGTAATCAATATGGGAGAAGAAAATCAGTATTATATTAAAGAACACCATACAGCAATAATTGAACCAGAGCTATTTGATAAAGTACAACAAATATTAGAAAAAAGAGCAGGTTCAAGAAGTAAAGGAAAAAGGAGAGGCAACTATAGTAGAAAATATCCATTTAGTAGTAGAATTTATTGTGGATTTTGTGGAACAGTTTTAACAAGAAGAAACTGGAACTCAAAAACGAAAAATGAAACACCAGTATGGCATTGCATGAATTTTGTTAAAAGAGGAAAACAAGAATGTCCTAAGTGTAAAGCAATGCGAGAAACAATAATAGAAAATTGTTTTGTAGATGCCTATAAAATATTATGTAGCAACAAAGGTAATATTGTAAATAAATTTATAACAAGAATAAACAGTATTATTACTGAAAACTCATCAAGTAAGTTAATAGAAAATATTGAAACTGAAAAAGAAAAACTAAAATCAAAAATGAATAAACTAATTGATTTAAGTTTAGATAATGCCATTGACAGAGAAACATTCTTAGAGAGAAAAGAAAAAATGCAAAATCAAATTGAACAATTAAATTTAAAACAAGAAAAACTAATACTAGATGAAAGAAACAAAACAAACAGAAAACTTAGTCTAAATAAGTTAAAACGATATCTTGAAAATGGAGAGATAATAACAGTGTTTGATAGAGAAACTTTTGAAATTTTAGTAAAACAAGTTATAATTGGTGGATATGATAAAAAAGATAAAGCAGATCCAAAACAAGTAACTTTTGTACTAAAAAATGAAAGTAAAATAAATTATGAAGATTATCTACAGACAAGCAACGATATTCACGAAAAAAATCTACAGATGAGCGACCACACACGTGGAGTGCTGCTCGGTGCTATGTCTAAAAGATATGACGAAATAGTTGAGTTTACTGCTTTTGAAGATTTTATTAGCTTTGATAGAAAAGGTAAAAATAAGGTTAAAAGAACAGAAAATCATAAAATTAAAGTAACGATAGAAGTTAACATGGTATGCGGAGCAGTAAATTTGTAGAATAAAAATATATAAATGTTTGGAGATAAAACTTAATTGGAAGTGTTTGGAAAAGCACTTTCTTTTTTTATATTTTTGTGATAAGATTATAAAAAATAAATAGTAAGGAATGTAATATGAAAATAGAATTAGTGGATATTGATAATGCTTTGAAGTATTATCAAATAAAAGATACAAATTATAGAAATAAATGTTATAGATGTATAGAAGATGTGAATACAATAGAAGACTTTAATATTAGAACACAAGAAATATATGATATTTTATATACTGATAAACAATTTAAAATAGATACTCTTTGGAAAAGAGAAAGTATGATAGAACTTTTTGGAAAACAATATAATCCTTTTATAACAAGTGTTTTAATATTACTAGGATATAAATTGCATACTAAAAATATGATAGATAAAAATTATAGTGATATACAGAAAGAATTATACAAAAAAAGAGTTAGAGAAACATTAACCAATGATATATATGGTAAAAAATTAGAAAATATTAGAATTTCACAAATGATTTGGGGTGCATATTTTATTAATACAAAGTTAATTGAAGTTGGAAGATTACAATATGAGAAATGTGAAAATCATGTAAAAATACATATACCTTCTGGAAGTAAATTAGATATAGAAGAAGTATTAAATTCTATTAATGCTTCTAAAATTGATATTGAAAAATACTTTAATATAAAAAATACAGAATATCGTTGCGATTCGTGGTTATTGAGTAATCAAATAAATTCTATTATAGATTCTAATTCTAATATTTCTAAATTTTATAGATTGTTTGAAGTAAAAGATGGACCAGATGCAACGAAAGATATATTAAATTTTGTATTCAATATACAAGAATGTGATAATTATAATAATTTAATAGAAGACACATCTTTGCAGAGATTATTAAAGAAACAATTGATTGAAAATAAAAGTATAAAAATAGGATGGGGAAAATTAAAAAAGGGTACTTTAAATTCGCCATATACTGTGTGACGAATTGAGTTGTTCGTATTATAAGAAAGATAAAGAAGAAGGAAGATAAAATGAGAATAGGAATTGATATAGATAATTGTATATCTAATTTTGATGATACATTATTAAAAGAATATTTAAAACATGATAAAGAATTAAGAAATACAGGAATAATAAATGAAAGTCCAGAATATTTTAGAAAAGGAATGTTTGATTGGACAGTGGAAGAAGAAAAAAGCTTTTATAATGAGAATATTGAGAATTTTGCAAGAAAGCTAAAACCAATAGAAGATTCATCCTATTACATTAAAAAATTAAAAGAAAATGGACATGAAATATATATTATAACTGGAAGAAATAATGGAGAATATATAAATCCTAAGGAATTAACAACACAATGGTTGAATAAATATAATATCGTCTATGATAGATTAATATTTACAAATGCTTATGATAAACATGCTAAAACAGAAGTATGTTTAGAAAATAATATTGATTTAATGATTGAAGATAGTACAAGGATAAGTTTGGACTTAATAAATAATGGTATTAAAGTTTTGACAATGAATACAAGATACAATCAAAAAGAACAAACTTTGGACAGAGTTTCAAAATGGAAAGAAATATATGAGAGAATATCAAAATTAAACCAAAAAGAAGAAACCAAAAAAGTAAATGTAATTTTAGATACTGATATATATAATGAATGTGATGATCAATTTGCTATTTCTTATTTATTAAAATCACAAGACAAATTCAATATTGAAGCTATTACAGTAGCACCATATCATCATGATAATAATATATCAATAGAAGAAGGAATAGATAAAAGCTATAATGAAATTATAAAAATATGTAATTGGCTAAATTTTGACTGTACTAACAAGGTATTCAAAGGTTCAACAGATTATGTGATAAATGGCTATAATGAAGAAAATGATGCTGTAAATAAAATTATTGAAATAGCAGATAAGAATGATAAAACTTATATATTAGCAATAGGGGCAATAACTAATGTTGCCGTAGCAATAAAAAAAGCTCCTAGCATAGTTAACAAAATAGAAGTTATTTGGCTTGGAGGACATAGCTTTTTAAGTAAAGATAATAAAGAATTTAATTTTAAGCAAGATTTACAAGCTGTGAGAACTGTTTTTGCATCAAAAGTAAAATTAACTATTATACCTTGTAAAAATGTTGCATCAAATTTAAGAACATCAATATATGAATTAGAACATTTCTTAAAAGGCAAAAGTGAATTATGTGATTACTTATGTCAAAGATTTTATAATGATGGAGTACATGGTATTCAAGAGAGAAGAGTTATTTGGGATATTAGCGTTATAGCATATATGATTAATAAAGAATGGTTTGATACTGAAGAAGTTAGTTGTCCAAATATCCATAATGATACATCTTATGAACTAACAACAAATAATCATAAAATAACAATAGTTAATTATTTGAATGTTGATAAAATATATAGAGATTTATTAAAAAAATTAGGAGAAATATAATGTATTATTCGGAAATGAAACAAGCAGTAAAACTTCTAGCAAGTGAATGGAATTTAGGCAAAAAGGAATGTGGTGCAACAAGTAATATTTGTGCTTGGATATATCTATTTACAATTTTAGAAGAAAGCGAAAAAATTGTTACTTATAAAGATGGAAGAAAATTAATTGGATTTAGTGGATATTCAAATAACAATTCTAAAAAGCATATATTAAAGAAAAAAATTTATTCAATTATTAAAGATAAACTATATAAGAGTAAAGATATAAAAGATTTAAATGCTTTAAAAAAATACGAAAGCAATTATGACTATTTACCTAAAGAGTTAGAAAGTTACTTTGATGGAGAAGTTTCTATATTACTAGTTGATAAAAATTATAGAGGAAAAAGTATTGGAAAGAAATTATTGCTTGAAGTGTTTAATTTAGCAAAAAAAGACAATATGAAAAATCTACAAATATTAACAGATGAATCATGTAATTTTAAATTTTATGAAAGTTGTGAATGCAAAAAGATTTATGAAACTATCGTAAAAAATCAAGAATATGGCAAATTAGGTAACATATCAAGTGAAAGAGCTTTTATATATGAAAAAGTTATAGAATAAAAGGAGTATAAATTATGAAATTAGCAAGTAAAGAAGCATTAAAAATGTTAGAAGAAGAAAGACATAAAACTTCAAATGAACGTTGGATAAATCATTCAATTTGTGTTGGAAATGTTGCAGAAAAAATTGCAGAAGCTCTAAATTTAGACGAAGACTTTGTTAAAACCTTAGGTTACATACATGATATTGGAAAACGATACGATTATATTGAAAGTGGTGTGTTTCCACATGCTATGAAAGGTTACGACTATATAAAATCATTAGGATATGATGAAGAATATGCAGGAATTTGTATTAAGCATTCATTTTTAAATAATGATATAGATTGTATATCAAATGATAGAGATGAAACAGATAGAACTAATCCTAATTTTGAATTTGTAAGAAATTACATAAAAGATGAATATACAATTTACGAAAAGATAATTAATTTATGCGATTTGATGTGTACTACTAAAGTTCTAACAATTGATAAAAGAGGTATGGACTTATTGTTAAGGCATGGAGTTTATGCTAAAACACATTATCACATAAAGGAAACATATAAATTAAAGGAATATTTTGATAATTTATTAGGGTATAACTTATATGATTTATTCCCAGAAATAAAAGATAATTTATAGTAAATTAGATAAATAATAATTAAATCCTCTATGTAATTTTAATATGCTTTATAAAATCAAGTCAAGGTTAAAATGAATGTGCTTTGGCACAACCTTTGACTTGATCTTAAAAGCACATTATTTTTCAATTAAGAGGATTAAAGGATAAGCGTATTTAACGAAGTAGACATAAATAAAATTTTGGGTAGGTGAACTAAAGTGAACACTGAAGGCAGGAAAGCATTCTTAACAAAATTCCTATACACATTGAAGGGCAAGCCTTCAAGAGTTAATAAAGAAACAAAAATTTTATGCAAATATGATGCAGAAATTCACTAGGTGAACTGGCTCAAACTCGCTATTCTTCGTTTAAAATTTAAAATAGTGAATTAAAAATTTGAAAAAGTTCACTTATTTTAAGCAAAAGTTCACCGAGTGTACTTGATTTTTAGATAAAAGTTCACTTAGTGAATGTGAAAAT
>CALXAB010000031.1 GCA_944386175.1 uncultured Clostridia bacterium | reverse complement strand
ACTCCCAAAATCTTTCTATACTTACTTCTGTTTTATGTTTCTTTGATTTTTTCATTTAGTTTCGCAATTACCTATTATTTAATTACCGTGGCAAGTTAAAACGCACTCTGGTGTTTTGTTTTTCACCTATATAAAAACCCAAAATATGCATGATAATTCTGGGATAAGTGCTATTTTTACAAACTTACCGCCTGGTCTTTGCCATGACATACTCCACTAAAGTTCCCTCCATCCTATATTTCCGTAAGGATGTAGCCACATTTAGCTTCAACGCTTCATTCATGCTCATCTATTATACATTGTTTTCTCTTCTGTGTCAACAGTTTAGCTAAATTTTCTCATTTTTTTAATCAGATTACAACTATTATTCAATTTTTCCTGTTCTATTGAATCTAAATCCAATTCTATTATATCTCTAACCCCACTTTTATTAATAACAGCTGGAACACCTATAAATATATCATCTTGATTATACTGATTTTCCAAATATGTTGATACTGTTAAAATCGAATTTTCATCATCAAGTATTGCTCTAACAAGTCTATTTAAAGCCATTCCTATTCCATAATATGTTGCTTTTTTCTTTTCTATAATTTCATAAGCAGCATTCACAACCCCTTGATGAATTTTTTGTAAATCTTCCATCGGATGATGATTATCTTTCATTACATCAATTACTTTTTTGCAACCAATATATGCATGTTTCCAAGGAACAAATGATGAGTCTCCATGTTCTCCCATTATATATGCATGAATATTTTTGCTTGATATTTTAAAATAGTCAGCCATTAAATATCGTAATCTTGCTGTATCTAAAACTGTTCCTGAACCTATTACTTTATTTTTGGGTAATCCTGAAACTTTCCATACAACATATGTCATTAAATCTACTGGATTACTAGCTACAATTATCACACCATTAAATCCACTTTCCATTATATTTGTTGTTATTTGTTTCATAATCTTAGCATTTACTTCTGCTAGTTCTAATCTGGTTTGACCTGGTTTTTGTGCAGCTCCTGCCGTAATTACTACAATTTGTGCATCTTTACATTCTGAATAATCTCCTGCTTTTATTATCATTTTTTGTGGAGCATATGGTAAACCATGTGATAAATCCATCTCTTCTCCCTTTATTTTATTTTGATCAATGTCTACCAAAACTAACTCGTTTATACCTCCTCTATTTAACATAGAATATGCCATACTCATTCCAACAAATCCTGCTCCAATTAAAACTATTTTTCCTTTTTTCATACTACTAATACCTCCTAGTATAATAATGTTAAGTTAAGAAAAATAACTTGACATTATTATTTTTTATGTATTTAAATCTTAATTATTATACCACTATTTTTTTAAGTTTAAAAGTTTTATTTTACTTTTTTTGTAAACTGTGATATAATTGTCAAAAATTATGTAAGGAGTTGTATTTTATGAGTTCAAATTCAGATAATATTACTACCTTAGCTGAGAATAAAGTTCTAATATTATATATTTTATATTTGTTAGACAAAAATATAAAACAAGATGATTTATTTAAAATTATTTCATCTATTAATGATATTAATTATTTTTACTTTAAACAAATTATCACTGATTTAATAGATTCAAAGCTAGTAGGTATTTACACAAAAGAAGAAGAACAAGTAATAGAAATAACCACTGAAGGAAAAAACGCTTACCTTCTTACAAAGGATGTTTTACCAGGTATTTTAAAACTTAAAGCTGATAATGTATTTCAAAGAGAATTTTCTTCTATTGAAGATGAATCTTCAATTATTGCTGAATTTATACCTAAAAATGAAAATGAATACACTGTAAAGTGTAAAATTGTGGAAAATAACGAAACTATATTTGAAGTAAGAACTTTTGCTGGTTCTAGAGACAGAGCAAAACAAATTGTTGATAATTGGAATAAAAACGCAAGTAGTATTTATCCTAAAATTTTAAATATGTTATTAGACAAATAAATTTTACCAATTTGGGACACGTCCCCAAATTGGTAAAATCTTAAATAATACATATTATCGAAAATATTAAAACTTTTACCATAATACCCAAAAACAAATTATAGTTCACACATTTTATTCCTATATTATTAATATAGTCAAAACCTGATACTATTTTATTAATTTCATCAATACTAGAAATATTTTTTTCTTCCATATATTCTTTTGCTAGATATCTAGCTTTTATCATGGCATCATTTTCTAAATATATCCTTACAGAATAATATACTAATCCTAATAACAATAATATATTTAAAAACATTAGTTTATAAGGTAATAAATTTAGTATTGCCAATATTGTTATTATAACAAAATATATTAAATATAAATTTGTAAAAACAAAATTAAAAATTAATAATTTTCTATCTTGAATTGAATGTAAACATTCATGTGCTATTGTTTGTATTCTAGTATAACTTTTACTGATATTTGCTATTGAAATTTTATTTGTTATTGCTATATATAAACTTGCTTCTGTATCTTTATTTTCTTCTATTTTTACATTTTGATTATTTAATTTTTCCAAATATTCTCTGCACATCTCTATATTACTAGGATATTTTTTTGATATTTCGTCTAATTCGTTATTTTCTCCTAGTTTTTTTATTTTTTTGATATTATAACCAAATATATATTTTAAAATTATAACTAATATCATTGAAACTGTTGCTATTATTATAAACTCCATTTTTTGCTCCTTTTTTAGATATATATTTTTTGTTTATACTTGTATATTGTATGTCACGACAAATAACTAATTAATTTTGCATTAATTAGTTATCCTTTTAAAAAGTTTATAATAATCCCATATTTCAATAATAAATTTATTTATTGCATAACATCTCTTATTGCTTCACCTATTATTTTATTTACATCTGCAATAATTATATTAAATTTTGTTTCTGATTCAAAGTATTTTTGAGCTTCGTTATTTTCTATTAATTCTGCATATAAATCTTGCATTTTTTTTATTTTTTCTTCGTCATTTTTTCCTGTTTGAATTGCTGTTAATTGTGTATCATATCTCATCATTTCAAATTCTGATATTTTTTTCTTTAATTCTTGATTTAAATTTAAGGCTTCTTTTGCCATTTTATAATTCATATATTCTTCTGATTGTTTTATTTCACTAGCTAATTTATTTGCTGTATCATAAATGTTCATTTTTGATTATCTCCTTTATTTTTTTATAATTATTCTAATGTTACATTTGCACTTGGTGGACATATATTTACAAATGTGTTCCCATCATTTACTTGTATTTCATTTCCATTCATGTCTTTATATATTGTTTGTTCGTCTCTTGCTGTTTTTTCACATTGTATTTTGATTGCTTTTCCGTTGGTTATATAGTATCCATCAAATGTTCCTATATTTTTTAATCCTTGTCTTCCTTTGTTTTCTGTATCTGATAATGTATAGTTTTCACAAAATGTTATTATAATATTTTTTGTTGTTACTGGCTCTCCTGTGTCCCAATCAGTTTGTGCTTTATTTCTAGCAAATCTTTTATATACTTTATTTTCTTCATCATATGTGTATTGAACTGTTTGTAAGTCTGAATGTGGTATTGTTACTGTTGTTGCCACTTGACCTTCTTCTAAGTTTACTTCATCTGTTACATAATTTAATACACTTTCTTGTGTTGATACTGTTTTGTATTTTTTATTTTTAGCTGATTGTAATAATTTTTCTGTGCTCGTTACTGCGTTGTGAGGTGAATATTTATCTTTTACTCTCCAGAATGTTGATCCATCTTCTGAAATGCCATTTATATCGTTTATACTATATTTTTTGATATCAGATTGTGCTTGTGGACTTTGTCCAAAATGAACATATATTGCATCATTTTCCATTGCATAATCTATAAAATAATGTCTTGCACTTCTTACTGGTCCTATTTTATCTAAATCTACCCCTTTGAATAGTGCCATTAATCTTGTTTCTCCACCTTCAACAATTATTTCATATACCATATATGCTTGATTTAAACCTGCTTGTGGCCAAGCTTGGTTGTGATTGTCTATCATTACTGCTATTGGTCTGTCATTTCCTTTAAATATTTGAACTTGTTTTTCATCTATTTCTGCAATTATTTTTTCTTCATCTTCATTTGCAACAGGTTGTACATTATTTTCTTCCTTATCTTTTGTTATTTTATATGCTAATACTACTCCTGCTATTATAACTAATACCACTAATATAGATATTAGTAATTTTACACCACCATTTTCTTTTTTCATATAAACATTCCTTTCTTTTATCTAGCTTTTAATTAAATCTAAATATTATCCAATGTTTTATTTTATCTCTTCATTTTTTTCACTTATATTTTTTATCTTTCTATTTTTAAATCTTGAAGTATTTTTTCTTCTTTTGGTCTCATTTTATTCTTGTCCTCTTCTTTTATATGGTCATATCCCATAAGATGATAAAATCCATGTACTACCATATAACTTAATTCCCTTTCAAAACTATGATTATATTCTTGTGCCTGTTCTTTTACTCTTTCAATTGAAATTATAATATCACCTAAAATATCTTCATATTCAAATGAATTGTTTTCTATCTTTTTGTCCAATTCTTCCTTTTCAAACATAGGAAAAGAAAGCACGTCAGTTGGCTTATCTATATCCCTATATTCTTTATTTATTTTTTGAATATTCTCTGGGTTTGTTAGAGTTATTGTTATAAATAATTTTGAATTTTCTATTTTTTCTTCTTTGTAACATTGATTTATTACCTTTTTTATTACTTCTTCATATTCTTTATTTTCTTCTATATCTTTATATACTATTTCTAACATTTATATTACTTCCTTAACTTTAACGTAACTTCCTTGAGATTTATATGAATCTTTTAATTGTTTCATAGCTCCATAATCAACTAATTTTCTCTTGTAGTATTTAGTAATTTTTGAATAATCTATTTTTGCAGAATGTAATTTTTTTAAGTCTTCTTTTATAAATAATATTTCTTTTTGTTTTACATATTCTATAAAATCTGTTTCTTTTAATTTTAATACTTCTTTATAGTTATTCCAAAATGCTTTGTACTCATCTTTTTGTTTTTGTGATTCCCAATATACCTTTGTAGATAATAGTTTTACATTATAATCTTCCATTAGGTTAATTAGCATTGAATATGCTCTTTCTCTTTTTGTTGCTATTTTTGTGTCTTGTACTAATACTCTAGCATCTTTTAAAAGTTTTTCATAACATTGTTCTGCTACTATTAATGGTAAACTATGTGTAAATAATTTTCTGCTTACTCCTAGTAATAACATATTTTTTTCTATATTATCTTTTATATCTAATTTTCCTACTGTATATGTTTCATATTTTTCATAATCTGAAATAACATTTTTTAAATTATCATCTACTTTATTTTCAATTTTTAATGATAATATATTTTGAATATATTCTTCCAATGTATAGAATATTTTTGTATATATCCAGTCTTTTGTTGAGTCATAAACATTTATTGTATCTGCTAATTTTATTGAATAGTTTTTTAGTATTGATTTATATAAATTATCCATTTTATTAATATAAAATTGGTTGTATTTTTCTAAAAGTTTAACTTTTCCAGATACTTTTATTCCTTCATAATCAAGTTCTAATAAATATTTTTGTTTTCTATATTTATATTCCACATATTCATTTTCTTTTAAGCTTGTTACTTCATAATATCTTGATAACGCATTTTTTTCAAATTCTGAAGCTGTATTATTTTTTACTTTATTGTATATAGAATTCATAACATATTTATCTAATGATTCTAGGTATGCTTCATATGCAGAATCGTATTTTTTTGTTAGTTCTTCTTTATTATAATTACCACTTTCATCTTGATAATTTTCATATGATTTTAGTAAACTATTTCTTTTTATTGAAATTAACATTCCATTAATTCCTATTTTTGTAGGTATTAACATTTTTGTTAATGTACTTGTGATTTTATTGAAAAAAGTTTTATCTGTACCTGTAATTCTTAAGCTTCTTTCTTCCATATTTTTATATCATCCCTTTCAAAATACAATTTTCTCATTTGTCCCTATATTTTCTAGCACTTCATATGTAACATAAATATCAACTCCATCTTGATTTTCATATGTATTGACATTTTTACTTACTATTTTATCTTTATCCTCTATTTCCTTATCTAATTCATCTTGTAGTTCTTGTATCCCTATATTTTTTGCTTCTTCTAAACTGTATTTTTTTTGTACTTCTTCTATTTCTTTATTTGTTATTTTATTTATAGAAATTGGCAAATAAAAATCTGAAAATAATTTGAATTTATTCTCTGTTTCTATTGTATCATAAATTTCAAATTTTGAAAGAGTTTTATACAAATTTATTTTAAAATTATTAAATTTAATTTGATATTTTTCTTCAACATTCCCTGTTTCTCTTCTTTCCGTAGTATTGTATAGAATTTTTTTATGCTTAGTATGCCAAACTTTTGCTTCAATCTCCCCTTTTGCATGCACATATCTAATTCCTGTATATTTTCCTTCCATCCATCCATTTATTAATATATCTCCTTGTTTTATTGTATCTCCGACTTTTACATTTGCTGTACCTGATTGTGCATTTATTTTTGTAATTATACCTTCTTTATCAGATACAATATTACAATAGTCTTCTTCATCTATTATTTCTGGTTTTTCTTCTGCTTTTACTAATTTTACTATTGCATTTGTTCCTTTTAATTCTATTCCCATCCATGCTACATCTTCTCTTTCTAGTCTGATTTTATTTATAATTTCTTTTGTATCAATTTTTGATTTTAACTTTCCTGTTTCTAATCCTGCATTTTTTATATCTTGCTCAATATTTTCTAGTATATTATTATTTTCTTCAATTATATCCACATTCCATACAAAATTTGAGGATAAAATTATTAATGCAACCATTATTATTAATAAAAAAAGAAATATTTTTCTTTTTTTATATCTATTTATTAAGAATGGTAATCCCTTTTTTCTTTCAATTTTTATTTTACATCTAACTTTTTTAGCTATTTTACATATTTCTTTAAAATCTCTTATTCCTACATTAAATTTTAAATTTATTTCTTTATCTCTTTTTAAATTCCATATTCCTATTTTGTTGTTTTTACATATATTTATAAATCTTTCAATATAATAGCCCTCTATTGAGATTCTTAAATATCCAATTATATAATTTAAAATTATTTTTATAAACATATTATACCTCTTAATCTATCGTTCTTTCAATGTCAATGCTTTCTATTTTTCCAGTAACTTTTATGTCATCATCTGTCATATTCTCTAAGTTTAATTCATAACCATTTATACTTACTATTCCAATGTGTGTATTAATTCTTACAAAAAATTCTTCATATTCTAATATTCCTTTAAAATTTTCTATAATCATTTCGTCAAATCCTGTTATTATTATTTTAGGTATATTGGAATATACTTCTTGGGGCAATTCTAAAATTTTATCTAGCCTTTTTAAATTCTTTTTTTTCATATTTTTTATATCTTCCTTCCTTGAGATAAAATCCGTTTTAGGGATAAGTTCATTATAGTTTGCATTTTATTTGAATTCATCTAAACTTTTAAATTCATATCCCATGTTTTTGGCTTCTTTTATTATTGAATCTAATATATTTGTATTTGTTTTTGAGTTTCCATGTAATAACATTATTTCTCCGTTATGAATATTGTCTAAAATTTTTTTCTTTGCCTTTTCTTCATTTGGCTGATTGTTTTCGTTCCAGTCTTCATATGCAAATGACCACATTACTGTTTTATATCCTAATGATTTTGTGATTTTTAGCGTTCTTTGACTAAATTCTCCTTTTGGTGGTCTTATGTATTTCATTTCATATCCAAATTTTTCTTTTATTGTTTGATGTAGTTTCATTACTTCTTCGTTTATTTCACTTTCTGTTAAGTCTGGCATACTTTTATGATTAACTGTATGATTTCCTAATTTTTTAATGTCTATTTTTTAGCGATTTTTTAACCGCTTCTATTAATTTATTTATATTCTCTTATTTCTTCCTAATATTAGGATGATTTTGAAAAGTAAATTTAATTTTGATGTTTTTCTCTTTATCAAATTCAATTTTTTCTATTAACTTTTCTAATATCATTTTATTTGGTTTTTCTATTTTTAAGAACTCATTTGCAACTTGTCTTATTTCTTTAAAATTAATTTTGGGAGATTTTTTATTGCTTTCTTCAAGTTGTGTTTCTATCTCTTTTATTTCTTTTAAAATTTTATTTCGTTCTTTTTGGTTTTTTTCATAGATAGTTTTAAAATCTTCTATTTGTATAATTTTATTTATTTTATCTTGATATATTTCTTCAATTGTATTTTCTATATTTTTTAATGTTTGGTTTAATTCTTGTAGTTTTGTTTGTAATAAATTGCTTTTACTTTTAGCCTCTTTTTCTGCTTGTTCATATATCTGTTTTATTTCTTTTTCTGATAAATCTATTTTTTGTATTTCTTCTTTTATCTTCTCATTTACCACTTCTTCTATTAAATTTGCTGAAATTTGTTTATTATCACATAATGCACTATAATTATTTCTTTTAGAGCAAATAAAATATGTAGCCCTCCAAACAGTTCCATTTTTTCTTTTTTCTTCTCTACATCTTAAAGTTGCTTTATTTTCACATTCTCCACAATATACTAAGCCTTTTAACTGATGGTCATATTTCCTGTTTCTTGTTTTTGAATATCCATTTAGTTTATCTTGTGCTTTATTCCAAGTTTCAATATCTATTATTGGCTCATGCATATTTTCTAGGACAATATGTTCTTCTTTTTTTGTACATCTTACTTTTGCTATTTTATGGCTTACTTTCTGAAATTTTCTTCCAACTACACTTCCGAAGATAAACTTTATTTCTTAAAATTTTTCCTATTTGTGCCCTTAGCCATACATATTTTCTACTTGGATTTACACTTTGTTTCTTCATATATGTAGGTATTTTTAAATATATTGCTGGTGGCACTATTTCTCTTCTATTTAGTTCATCTGCTATTTTTATTGTTGACATTCCTTTATTTACATACATATCAAATATTTCTTTTACAACTTGTGAACTATATTCATCAGGTACTAAGTGATTTTTTATCTCTGTATCCTTCTTGTAACCATAAGGCGGAATTCCTGCTTGATATTCTCCTTTTTCTATTTTTCTTTGCTTTACACTTTTTATTTTATTTGATATGTCTTGTGCATAATAGTCATTAAAACTTAGTTTAAATGTTAAAAATTGCAATCCATCTGGCTTTATTGTATCTACATTATCTCCGATTGCTATGTACCTTATATTGTTTGCTGGTAAAAATCTTTCTAAATAGTATCCTGTATCTATATGGTCTCTTCCAAATCTAGATAAGTCTTTGGTTATGATACAGTCTATTTTTTCTTCTTCTATGTCTTTTAGCATTTTCTGAAATCCTGGTCTATTAAAATTTGTACCCGTATAACCATCATCTACATATTCTCCTGCTTCAATTAGTTCTTCATGTTCTAGTATATAATTATCAATAATGTCTCTTTGATTTTCTACACTTTCGCTTTCTCGGTCATCTCCATCTTCTCTTGAAAGTCTTATGTATTTTGCAACCCTTATATTTCTATAACTATTTACTCTATTCAATTTAATTCACCTCTCTTTTTAAGTTCAAATAAGAATTGCTATTTCTATTTGAACTTTTCGAGAGTAAATAGCCTATCTAAAGCATACTTGGATTATAACGTGCTCTTTTATAATTGTCAGCCTTAAATAAGCGTTATTTTTCATTCATAGTTATATAATTTATGTATTGTTCTTTTAGTAATCCTATTAATATTTCCTTCAAATTTTCTGTTCCGTATTCAATTTGAATATTTGTATTTTGTCCGTTTTTCATTTTTTCTTTACTCCTTTTTAGTTTTGTTTAATCTTATGAATAATTTTTAAAATTATTCATCTACTATTAAGGTCTGTTAAAAAATATTAAAATCGGACAAATTTTGAAAATTTATTTTTTAATCACAAAAAAGAGATATCTTTTGATACCCTTAACACAATGTATTTTATCTAAAATAATAACTTATAATTCTTCAAAATAATTTTTATAAATAAGCAGAGCCTAAAGTAAGAATTCTCTAAACTTCAGACTCTACTATTAAAAACAAAATCAATTAAACTTAATTTTTTTTAACCTTTCGTTAAACCACTTTTCTTTTTCTTCAATTTCTTCTTCTTCATTTTCTCTTCGACAGTTGTCTATTAGCATAGCTAAATCATAGCATAACTGAACTTTATCATTATTGATTAAAGTAGATTTTTCTTTTTCTAAAGCATTACAATGACATGCATAATCTAGAGCAAATAATAAAACTGTAAGTTCATAAAATTTCTTTTTATTTTTTTGGTGAGATATAACATTGATTCTCTTTATTAAAACTTTTTTTATGTCCTTTGCTATTTTTGTAATACTATCAATATTTACAAATTCAAAATTTTTTCCAATAAAATAAGAAAGTGTTGTTTCAAATTCTTTTTTTAATTGAGTATTTGATAAACTTTCATAAAATTCCCTGTCAGCATACAATACGCTACTTAAATGATCCAAAAGATTAGATGCTTTGATTGGTTCGTTTAAAATCCGAGTTATTATTTGTTTCTTAATTGATTTTTTCATTCTACTTATCCTCCTTTGAGTTGATATAATTAATTATAACATAAACTATTACTATATTCAATTTTCAGCAACAAATTATATTTTTTACTTTTTTTGTGTATATACACATTTTTTGTTAATAATATATTTCATATCTTAAAAAATATTCACATTTTTTCTCTTTTTATTTTAGCTTTGTTCTTTTATTTTTATCTTTGATAACAACTTATAATTAATCGTTTTATCATTAATATTTATCCCCTATACAACTTATTATTTTAAGCTTCCCAAAAAGAAATCTTCTTACCTTTTCTTTTTGCATACTCTATTTCTGATTTTGTACTTTCTCCAATATATCCACCAACATTAATTACATAAATCTCGTCTGACATATCTATTTTTTGTTTATGCATTTCATCTAGCATTTTCTTAGTTTTTTCATCTATATTCTCTTTTTTTATATTGTTAAAAAAATTAGGTGTTAAAACTATATTTCCATCTAATGTAAGTTTTTCTTGAACTTTCATAAATTCATCTTTAAATTTGATTGAGCCACATAGAGTAATTATCTTATATTTATCTGTAATAAGTGGTTTATCATTTTGTATTTTTTCTTTTCTAGCTCTATTAAAAAAGTATCCGACTCCTCTTTCTACTACAGTTTTGAATATTGCAATTTCATCATCAGTATAATGCCCTTGTCGTTTTATTATATTACAACTTGGTAATTCAAATATTACGGTATCAAAGCCATATTCTTTTGGTCTTTCAAAACTAACAATAATATACTCTTCTCCATCATCTTTTTTTATAATATCTGAAAATACTGCTAAAGTTCCATCTGCATATTTCACATATTCATGCATCAATATTAATCACTCACTTTCTTATTAGTTCATCCTAAAAGGCAGGAAAGAGATACAGAATGTATCTCCTAAACACATAGAAAAACAAGTTTTCTAGTTCTCTGCGTTCCATAAAATAATACAGAGAAAATACAGAGTTCCCACTTCGGTATATTGTTAGTTTCCAATATATTTCTTTAATACTTCTCTTACTAACAATAGAATTTCACCTCATCATCTCCATATTTTTCTCTCCATTTTGAAACTATTTTTAAATAATATAATGGTACTATCTCAAGTAATCTATTTAATTCTCTTTCAGGAATGCGTCCATTATTATTAGCTAAAATACAACCTCCTGCTTTTGTAAGCCATACTTTTGTTGAATTTGGTGTTGGCTTTCCTTTTGAAATATGAATATGAATAGGTTCGCTATTTTCATTTGACCAAAAATAAATTTTATATCCGCATTATTTCTAAAATACTAGGCAAATTTAAGTCCCCCTTCTCTTGCATATTTAAAGAATAAATGAGCACCTTTTTCAACTGTCTCTCTAAATTCTTTTATCTCTTCTTCTCTGTAGTTTCCATCTTGCTCTACTATCTCATAACTTGGAAGTTCAAAAACCACAGTGTCAAAACCATTTTCTGTTGGTCTTTCAAAAGAAACTCTTATATATTCCTCTCCATTATCTTTTTTTCTAATATCTGAGAAAACGACTAATGTTTCATCAGGATATTTAGCAAATTCATACACCATTACTTTCACTCTCCATTCTTTCTAACTTTATTATTAATTAATCAAATTTATTTAAAATGCTTGTCCTTTATTTTATTAAAATTAGATTTTTCTTATATACTATTACTAGTATAGCATAATTTGTTTAAATTTACTATATTTTTGGATAACTTTAGAATTTTTTATTTTATTGAAATTTTAAAGTATCATTATAGATGATTGCTCTAAATAGGCTATTACTCTAGCATTTTACCTTTATATTATTTCCGGACATTAAGAATTTAGGTGTATGATTTCCTACTATATGTCCTTCATCTATCATTTGTTTAACTAATTCCTCTTGGGTATTCACATAATGAGCTGTTATAAAAAAAGTAGCTTTTACATCATTCGCCTTTAATACCTCTAAAATTTTTTGTGTATAACCTGCCTCATATCCCTCATCAAAAGTTAGATAAATTACTTTATCATTATTATTTCCCAGACATATTCCCTCACTTTCTTCTAATATCTTTTTATTTTGTGTTCCTACATCTGGTTGCTCATGATTATCATTTCTTTTTATTCCCCAGCCTATTTTTTTATTACTTAACTCCATTGCATTTGTCTGTACAGTTTCTTGAGAATAATCATCATAAATTACACTAAACCCACATATGACTACTGCTAGTATTAAAATTAATATCAATTTTGTTTTTCTTTTATCTATCTTCATATTCCCTCCTAAATTCTTTTCTTTTTCAATTTTATGATTTTAATTTTAAATTATTACTTTATAACTAGAAAGGATTTTATTTATTAAATAAGATAGAGTTGTATAAATTCTTGTGATATTATAATTTAGAAGAACTGTTCCTATAACTACAATTGTAATTCCATTATTCTTTAACTAATAACCTAAAATTTGACATATTTTTTACATCAAATTTTCTGGATTTAAGCATTCTAGTTCTGGTAAAACAAATCTTCCATCTTTCCTAATAAGAACATCATCAAAATATATTTCTCCTCCACCATGTTCTGGGGTTTGAATATTTACTATATCCCAATGGATACTTGAGCGATTCCCATTATCACTTTCTTCTAAACTATCTCCTGGTGTAAAATGAAAACTACCTTTTATTTTTTCATCAAATAATGTATCTCCTATTGGCTTTTCTATATATGGATTTAATCCAAAAGCAAACTCTCCTATATATCTTGCTCCTTCATCTGTATCTAATATTTCATTTAATTCTTTAGTTTTATTAGCTGTTGCATTTATTATTTTTCCGTCTTTAAATTCAAATTTTATATTATTAAATAAAATACCATTATAACTTGTTTCTGTGTTATAAGTTATATAACCATTTACACTATCTTTTACTGGTGCTGAAGCAACTTCGCCATCTGGAATATTGAAAGTTCCCATATATTTTTCTGCTGGTATTCCTTTTACACTAAATGTTAAATCTGTTCCGTTACCTAATATGTGTACTTTATCTGTTTTATTTAATAAATCTTTTAGTGAATCCATAGCTTTTGACATTTTTGAATAATCTAAATTACATACATTAAAGAAAAAATCTTCAAATTCATCTTTATTCATTTTACTCATCTGTGCCATAGAATTATTTGGATATCTTAAAATACACCATTTTGTATGTTTTACTCTTTCTTCAAAATGAACGGGCACAGTATAATATTTATTATATAATTGCATTATTTCTTTTGAAATAGAATTCAATTCACTTGTATTTGATGTTGCCCTAATTCCAATATATGCTTGCATGTCTTTCATCCTTGCTTCGTCATGTTTTCCATACAATTTTATTTGTTCCTCTGTTGCATTTTCTAACATAACTCTTAATATTTCATAATTTATAATATTAAAATATGGTTTTGCTCCTAATTCTTCTGCCTTTTTAATTAATTCCTTACCTAGTGGTATTCCGTCTTCTCCCAATATTTCTATTAATATATTATCTCCTTTTTGAATATTTACTGAATATTCTAATAAATTTTTCGCTAATTTTTCTATTCTTAAATCTTTCATCCTTAATCTCCTAATTCTTTAAATTCCATTTTGGGGACAGTCCCCAAAATCGTAATTTTAAAATATCATTTTTCTATAAAATTTGCAATAAATAATTATACTTTTTATGTTAAAATTTTAATAGCATATGTACAGTATTCATGCAGTCGTCATTTGTAACACTATTTTTTTTAGGGTCAAACTGTAGTCATACTAATTGTTCTACCATTTTGGATAAATTTGTAAATTTCTCTTGACAATAATTAGTTTTTAGATTATATTGTTGATTGTACTGGAAAATTAAGGTAATTTATTTTTTTGTGTCGAACTAAATATTTTTTTATATATTGGGGGGTTATAATGTTAAATTTCGTTATTTGTGATGATAATTTACACATCGTAGATAAATTAGAAAAAATGTTAAATGATATTTTAGTTAAATATAGTGATGAGGCAAAAGTAGTTTTTACTTCTGATAATATTGATGATCTTCTCAAATTTTCTGATGAAAATAAAGTTGATGTTTTTCTATTGGATATTAATTTTAAAACTAATAGAAATGGATTAAATGTTGCAGAAACAATTAGAAAAAGGAATAAAAATGCTTATATAATTTTTACTACTGGACATATGGAATATGTTTTGATGGCTTATAAATATAAAACTTTTGATTACCTTACAAAACCTATCACTCCTGATAGATTAGAAGAAACTATAAAACGTCTCTTTGATGATATTAATGGTATGCCAAAGAAGTATTTAAGGATTGATAATAAAAATACTTTGATTGATGAATCAGAAATAGAATATATCAAAAGAGATGGTATGAAGCTAGTTTTTCATACCGCTTCTCGTGATTATGACATTTACAGTTCTTTTAATAAGTTTCAAGATAAATTACCTAAAAACTTTATTAGATGTCATAAGTCTTTTGTTGTTAATATTAATCAAATAAATGATGTTGACCCTGTTACAGGAGTTATTACTTTGAAAGATAATAATTCTTGCTATATTGGTCCAAAATACAAATCTGAATTTATGGAGGTTTTAAATAATTATGGAATTTTTTAATAATATATGGGTGGCTTTGAGTACACCAAATGTAAATTTATTAACTCTTTTATTAATACCTACAAGTCTTGTAGAACACTTTTTAAGTTTAAATATTTTTATGAGTATTTTAAATATTTCAACTTCACCATACAAAAAAACTATTTATGTAATAGTAATGTCTATAGTTGGCCTATTAAGTTTACAATTTATTCCAAATCCTTTTAATACTATTTTTAATTATATTGTTATGATAGGTTTAATAGTTGTACTTTTTAAATGCAGTTTTTTTAAAGCTTTCGTATCTACGATTTCTTCTGTATTAGTTTTTGGTATAGCTGGTTTTTTAGTAACAAATCCTTATCTTTATATATTAAATATTAATTCTAATGATTTAAATACAATACCAATATATAAATTAGGATACTTAATGATAATGTATATTATAATTGCACTTATAATTTTGTTTTTAAAATATAAATATCATAAAATAATTTTGACTGATGATTTAGATAAAAAAACTAAATCTATAATTATTATTAATTTTGTTTTTGGCATTATAATATTACTTATACAATCTTTTTCATTTTTCTATTATACAAATGATTTTCCTATAATTTTATCATTTATCACATTTATCTCTATATTAGGATATTTATTGTTTAGTATATATAGTTTAACTAAAATTATTAATCTTTCTTTAACTACTAAAAAATTAGAAACTTCAGAAGAATATAATAATACTCTAAGAATTTTACATGATAATGTTAGAGGATTCAAACATGATTTTGATAATATTGTTACAACTATTGGTGGATATATAAGAACAAATGACATGGAAGGTTTAAAACAATATTACTTGCAATTAGAAGATGATTGTCAAAGAGTAAATAATTTATACATTTTAAATCCAGAAGTTGTTAATAATGATGGAATATATAATTTAATTATGAAAAAATATCATGAAGCAGAAGAAAAAAATATTAAGGTTAATATTTCATTTTTATTAGATTTAAGTACATTAAATATGAAAATATATGAATTTGCAAGAATTCTAGGAATTTTATTAGATAATGCTATAGAAGCAAGCTCAGAATGTGAAGAAAAAGTTATTAATTTAACATTTAGAAATGATTCTAAAAATTCTAGACAATTAATTATTGTTGAAAACACATATAATAATAAAGATGTTGATACTCAAAAAATATTTGAAAAAGGTGTTTCTGGTAAAGAAAATCATACAGGATTAGGTTTATGGGAAGTTAACAAATTGTTAAATAAAAACAAAAATATTACTTTATTTACAACAAAAAATGAAAAATACTTTACTCAACAATTGGAGATATATAATAATTAAAATATTTAAAATAAAAAGATTTTTTAAGTTTACCTTTTTTAAATCTTTTTATTTTTTATTCATGATAAAAACAGCTTTTTAGGCTGTTTTTAATAGGATTATCTATAACTTTTTAAAAGTTACTTGGTGTTTTTACCAAGGTTAATAACATAATTAGTCTTTACAAATCATACTTGTTGGCATTTTTGGTTGATGAAATACCCACATTGCTATACAAGCTGTATTTGTTGCTTTTGCATATTTTTCTGCTATTTTAGCTAAGAATTTTAACATAGACTTATTCCCCCTTCTTGTTTTATATAATACAAAATACTACCGGTAATAATTTGTACTAAACTGTTTTTTCTATCATATCTCCATAAACTTCATATCCATATTTACTTTTTGTTAATTTATATACAAATTTAGTTATTGTTATAGTTTGTATTAAATTTCCTAAAATTAATACATTTGATATCACATTATCTTTTATTATAAGTGCACATATTAATCCTATTGTAAACGTGATATATGATAGTATTTGTTTTTTTCTTCTATCTTTTTTTCTTAATATTGGTACATTTTCCGTATCTGCTGGTGCGTACATTTTTATCATTATCATGCCAAATATCCATGTTAATAATATAACTATGTATTTCATAATAGGCATTAAAACTATATATTGAGATATATAAGGTATCCCACAAAAGAATAATGTTGTAAAAATTATACAGCCAATATGTGAATGTAAATGTACTCCTCCTACTGCTCCTTTGTATGGAAGCAATACTAAAAATGTAAATAATGCTAAGGGAAATATTCCTAATATATATGCCACTACTAACATTATTACTATTTTTGGAAATTCTCCTATTATATTTTGTAGTCCATAATTTATTACTTCTGCTTTTTCGTCGTCTATTTCTGGCATTTCTTGTCTTATTTTGTCGGTTAAGAAATTACAGATTTTGTCTATCATTTTCTCACCTCAATTCTTAAGCTAACTGAATTCTATCATCTATTCTTTTGTTTTTTAAAAATATTTTATGAAAGGTTAATTTTCTTTTATAAAATTTTATGTTGTAATATTAATAATACTTTTTATAAAACATTTCTTATATTTCATATATTTTCTATTTTAAATATTTTATATATTCATAGATTACTGTTTCTACTTCTTTTAATGCTTCATAATTTGTAATAAATTTACCAGAATGTCTATTTTTTAATTCACTCCTGATTATTTTTATCTGTTGGTTATATTCTCTTTTATAAATTTTTGCTAACATATTTTTACTTAATCCATCTTTCCATTTTGCAAGTATTTCTTCTTTGGTCATACTAACACCTCTTGTGTTAGTATTTATTTTTTTGTGAGTTTTATTAATATTTTTTGTATATTTAGATTTTATATTATTTTATTTTTTTATGTCAGTGGCCACTGATAAATTAATATAACAAAGTTTGTATATTATGATTTAAAAGTGTTTTTTTTATACGAAAATTAAAAGAAGCTACATAAGCTTCTTAAATTTACGATTATTATTATAGTTTAACTATAATATAATTAATTATATTTTAGGCTGGTTGATTGGCGTAAGTATTTTCGCTTTACGGATTATGCTTCCTAGTACATATTTGCTCAAAAAGTAAATACTCGTTTAAATATGAATCTGTAAAACAAAATTTGAGATTTATCCCAACACTAAAGATAAACCTCAAACTCCAAAAAACAACGGTTGAATAAGTGCTTTGCTCTTATTCATTTTTTATTAAATTACTTATATAATATGTATTATCTTTTGTCAATAAATATTACTTAAATGTAATATTTGAGTAACAAAAATGTTAAGATATATTGAGCACCATTAACACTCCAACGCATTCCTGCTTGTTTACATCTGCGTTGGAGTACTACTTTATTCCCACTTTCTATTGCTCCACTTCCTACAAAATAGCCTTTTTCTTTATATTCTTTATAATCTATTTTATCTATATTATTAGTAACATACCCTAAAATATTTGGTACTCCAATTGGTAAATTACTATAATCTTCTTTTTTTAATATTTTGATTGCTTTATCCTTTTTTCCATTTTCTATATATCTTATTACTGTTTTTACCCATCTTGTATATTTTTTTCTTTTATTTCTTTAATTACAGGCTCTTTAATTTGAGACTTTAATAGTCTATAATAATATTGTGTACTTATATTTCGTTGTAATGTTCTAGTACTCCATGTTTGTTTTAGTGTTTCTTTTGCATACCAATCTCTTGCTTTTTCATCAAATACCTGTAATAAAATTTTGTAATGTGTCCAAGAAAGCAATATATTAGATTTTGCATTCACTGCGTGCAAAATGTTTGGAAAAGTTTTGTAAAATTGTAAAAAGTAGTATAAATTTCTTGTTTCAAAACCTTTTCCATATTTTCCTTTTAATTCTTTAGACAACTTCTTTATTATTTCTGTACCGTAATCGGCTCTGTTATCGCCTTTTAATTCTTCTTCTGCTATTCTATATCCTATAAACCAATTTCTTTCTACTAATGCAATATTAACAGATTGATAAGCATAATCTCTTGCTGATTCAATAATAGAGCACACATCTTCTAATACATTATCTGTATTTTGATATTTTATAATCATATCTTTATTATTATTTGCTTTTTCTAAGTTCATTATTTACCTACTTTCTTTTCTATATATTTATTATAGTTATCTACAGCAACTTTAGTTGTAATTGTTAATTTTTCAGGTAGATTATCTAACTTAAACCATTTTAAATCTAAATGTTTTGTTGGCTCTTTTATTTCTGGAACACCTTTTACTATTTTACAAAGAAAACTTGGAGACATCCAATGTACATTTTCATTTTCCACTATGTGATTACATATTCCCAATAAATCTATTATTTCAATTTCTACACCTGTTTCTTCCATTACCTCTCTTTTTACTGTATCTTCCATTTTCTCAAATAGTTCAACTCTTCCACCAGGAATACACCAATATTCTTTTTCAGGTGCTTTATTTCTTAGTTGTAATAGAAGTTCATTATTATCATTTACTATAAAAGCTCCACATCCAACTCCTATATAATCTTTTCCTTGTATCATAATATTTTTTCCTAACAATTCTTTTTCATATAAATCCTTAAAAATTAACTTATCTACTGGAGATATTTTATTTAGATTGCCATAGTCTAACCATCTTATTTCTTGAATTTCAGAACTTGGTTTTATTTCTCCTTTAAATTCTGCTGTATAACAAATCATTCTTACTAGTATTCCTTCTACTTTTCCGTGTGCTTGTGCTTCAAATGTTCCATAATACTTTACACTATCTTGTACAATGTCAATAGTTAGTTCTTCTTTACATTCTCTAATTAAAGTTTCAATATCTGACTCATTACCTTCTCTTTTTCCTCCTGGGATATAATATGTATCTTTACCTTTAGATAAGGTGCTTAATATTTTTCCATCCTTTAAATATATAAGTGCAATTTTATCAATTTCTTTCATCTATCAATCTCCTCCCAACTCATCTTTTATATAATGTAGCATTTCACCTCTAAATCATTCTTATTATATTAAAAATATTGAAAAATATCAATTAAATTACACATTTTGGGTGCAAAAATTTTAACCATTATCAATAGCCAAAAAAGTACACAAATAAACAAAATCAGGTGTTTCAAATATATTGAAATACCTGATTTTCAACTGTTTTATATTATCTTGGTAGCGAAGATGTGATTCGAACACATGACCCTTCGGGTATGAACCGAATGCTCTAGCCAACTGAGCTACTTCGC
>CALXAB010000030.1 GCA_944386175.1 uncultured Clostridia bacterium | reverse complement strand
CAGATGTTAATAGAAAAAAGTAACATATGAAAAAGAAGTCTGCTAAAAACAGAACTTCTTAATAATTATTTTACATCTACATTTTTTACTTATTTATATTATAGCATTTTATTTTTATTTGTCGTGCGAAATTTGTCGAAAAGAAAAAAGAACTATGATTAGTTCTCTTCTAAATATCTAGAATATGTATCAATAAATCTTTCCAAGTCTTCTTGCTCTACAGTCCCAATTTTAAATTTTATATTAGTCTCTGATATTTCAATTAAGTCATCACATTTTACAATACTGTTTTCTCTTAAATTGTTTATATCATTCTTATCTAGTCTCTCATTATAAGGATATGTAGCCTTTGCAGTTTTTGATGATAAAAGAAAACCAAAATAATTAATATCAACTGCTTGTCCATCATCTATTATAACGAAACTATGATTTTTTCCATTTGTTCCACTCTTGTATTCGTAATTGCTTACAAACACAATATCTCCTACATCAAATTGCTTCATCTATTTCGCCTCTCCTTTTTTTACAGAAGTATAATATATGGTTTCATCTTTTGATAAAGCCATCTTTTTACCTTCTTCTGTTTCACAAAAAACATCATATTTTTTTATTAATCCTTTTTTTTGTGCCTTTTCAATTAATTTTGAGACTTTAGATTTATAAAGATTATTAACCATTTTTTATACCTCCTTTCAATTATTATTACAAATTTTATATTTTTAATACTATATTATTTAAAAAGGTTAAAAAATGACACAACTTTTTTATTATTATATCATAAATTTTACATAATAACAAGTAGATGTCTTTTTAACCATGTATATTTACTATTTATATATACTTTTTTTGCTTTTTTGTCAATACTTTTTTTGTAATATTTTACAAATAATTTTCCCTAAAATATCAACAAAAATCAGCTTACGAGGTTGGATTTTAAAGGATTTTTATTTTGAATTAATATACTTGTATCACTTGATTTTTAGGGATTTTTTTAGATTTTAAAAAAATTGAAAAAATAGCTAGACTAGAATAATCTAATCTAGCTTTTAATTTTATTTTACTCCACCTTTCCAAACTGCAAAACCTATTTTATAATTATTAGAGCCATCAACTTTATAACGAACCATAGGTCTATTATTAAAAATTCCAAAGCAGTCACAAGTTTCGCGAGGATTTAAATATCCTATTTTTTTAGTTAAAGATGTATCAGCATATATATTTTCTATTGTACTTCCATTTACATACTTTCTCACTTCTTCATCACTTCCTCCACTATAATTTTGATTATTTTCTATAGGTTGTGTTTGTAATCCTAATTGTTCTCTTATTTTGTTTAAAAATCTTTCCCAACCTAAGTCTAATGTTCTATGTGGGCAATATTTTCCACTATAATCCTGGTGTTTAGAAACTTTTTCAATTCCCCAACCATATTGTTTTAACAAATATGCTATATAGCAAGCTGCTAAATTTTCAGCTTCTTCAAATCTTTGCCCTCCAGATTTACTATAGCAAATTTCGATATTGATTTTATGTGCATTTCCACTTCCATATCTTCCATCTCCTGCTGCATAACAGCTTCTATCGAAAGGTAATCCTGTCACAACTCTATAATCATCTACTGCTGCATGAAATGAAACTTTGTTGTTATTTCCTAACATATATGATATTTCACTCATAGCACTTGCATCGTTTGCTGTGTTATGTACGCATATTCCATCTTTAGTTGTTACATCTGGACATTTTATAGAATATTTTGATGCTGGGCATATTACATTAGTTATTTGCATTGTCTTCACCTGCCTCATATTCAACTTCGAATTTATTTTCTGCTATATTTTTTTCATATAGTTCTTGAGAAAACTCTACTGTTTCTTCAAAAATATTGTCATCTTCCATTTTATTTATCCTCCTTGTTTTTCAAAATATCTCCAAAAACTTTTAAATCTAATCCCGCCTTTTTTAGGTTTTCGGCAATAGACATCAATTCCATTACACAAATATAAATTGTTATTACACTAGATACTGCACTTAATCCAAATGCGTATTCTACTACATATCCAATTACTATTGCCACAATTAGTAAGCACTTGTGCAATAATCCTTCTCGCATTACTTTTGAATCTACATTTTTATTTATTACCGCTTGTATATATCCTGTTAAAATGTCTAATCCACTAAAAATTAGTGGTGTTATTACTTGCCAAGCAATTGAACTAAATGTCAATGTTTTGATTATTTCTTCCATTATTTTTCCTCTCTTTCTGTTTCTTCTTCTACTATCTTATAGACATCTTCAACTTTTAAAGTTAAAGTTGTGTATTCTTCATCACTTATTTTACTCATTGTGTAGAATACATCTAACTTATTTTGTATTTCTTCTTTGTTTTCGTAGTATTTTTTAGTGATTAGATTTTCTAATAGTGTTGCTATATTCATTTTATAACACCTCACTTTCTAAATCTGTTTGCAAATTATTTAACAATAATGCACTAGTGTTAGTTGTGCTTAATAATTCATTTATTGTGTTTAGTTGTTCTTTTATACTGTTTATTTCATTATCAATATATGTTTTTGTATCTGCTATATAGTTCATCTCTACTTCTGCATTATCTGTAAATACATTCGTAACTGTTTTATATGTTTTTGCGTTTTGAAGTTGATTATCTGCTTCTTGTTGTTCTTCTGTGTATTCTTCGATTTCTTCTTCTGTAAGTGGATATTCTATTGTAACTGGTGTTCCATTTGTTTTTTGCTCAGACAGAAACGCTTTAAAACCTGTTAAATCTGGACTACTTAAATCTTCTTTTTTCATTTTGATGTATATCCATTTGCCCCAACCTCCAGAAATTCCATCCAATTCATTGTTATATGTATTTCTATCAATGAAATGACTACACAATATATCCCCATGTGGTGCAAAATTGCCTTCATGTCCAACATAATCATCTACAAGTATTTTCCACCCCTTAACTGTGCTTGGACTTGCTTGACTGTCAGCTACCCAATTTTCTGTTCCATCTAATTCAATTTGCTTTCTCTTATGATGTATTCCGTTGTCTGCTGTATAACTACCTTTAAACATTTTTTGATTTTCTGCAAGCGGAAATGTTATTGTTTGTTGTTCGTGTTTTACATATTCTTCATTATCTGTTCCTTGCACTAACATAGGATAAATTGTAAAATCATAAGAGTTTCCTACACACCCAGAAGGAAACCAGAAAAATCCTTTCATACGATTACTTGCAAAATTATTTTTATATGTAAAATCAAGATAAGATGAGCCTCCACCAAATCCGAAAAAGATACTACTATTGCTATTATCTCCTATTCTAAGATATGTGTTTTGAGGAATAGAAACTCCAGCAGATAATCTATATGAAGTATCGTTTTTTAGAAAATTTGGTAAACTTGTAAATAGATTAAATGTTGCTGTCCCTGTTGCTGTTCCTTTAAAGTGGATTGAACCATCTTCGTTTACAGTTGCTGTTATTCCATTGATTGTTGTACTTTCTAAATTATTTGGCAATAAATTCTTATTACATACTGTTATATCTATATCTCCTGTAACATTTTCAATATTAACTGGTGCTTTTGGTGTCGGTTCGCCATTTTGTATTGAATTTCCAAAAACATTTATTTTCGCATTTTGTCCAGAACAATCTTGCACGTTTATATTGCTAGATTTTTCTGTTGTTATATGTATTTGATTGTCGTCTAGTTGCTCGATTTTTTGGTTTTGGGTGGCTTGTTCTGCTTGAATTTCTGCTATATCTTCTTTTATTTCTGTGTCATCATAGTTGTTTAATCCTTCTAATTTTGTTTTTAATTCTGCTGTGAAATCTTCTGTACTTAACCCTTTTCCTTCTACTTTATCAACTTTGTTTGCAATGTTTTGCTTATTTGTTTCGTTGTCTGCTTTTAAAGTATTTATATCCTGCTTGTTTGTTGTGTTATCTGTTTCTAGTGCAGTTACTCTATTTTTTAAGCTTGTTATATCTCCACTTGCTGTGCCTTGTCCACTTTGCAAATCTTCTATATTTTGCTGTGCTGTTGTTAATTCATCTGCGTTGTTGTTTACTACACTTTTTATTTCGTTCATATCTTCATCTAGCACTTTGTTTTTATCTGGTACATTAGGGTCATTTTGTAGACCGATTTTATCTTCATAATCTATTTTTTGTACTGACATGTTTTCCTCCTTTATTAATTAGGTATCTTTACGGTTCTTGTATCCAACGACTTTGAAAACTCTGATAAAACCTTGGTAATCTATGCTTGTTTGAACTGTGTTTCCGTTGAATACTGAATTATAAAAATGTACAACATTAAGCTTATTCTCTAAAATTTGATATTCTTGTCCATCTTTATACACGTTAACACTTCCTATTTTAGTAGTTTCTAATGTGACATATTTTTCGTGTGGTTTCATGACTTTTACACAACTAAAAATCCTTTCTCCATTTCCAGAGCTTCTATCGTTATCAAAATATATTTCAATTTCATCGTAATTTTCAACTGTTTCACTTAAAGTTATATCTCCATTTGTTCCAACTTCATTTTTATATAAAATTTCTCCTTCTATTGCTTCTTCAATATTATCTTGTAATGCTTCTAAAGTTTGTTCTGAGATTGCTGGTGCCTGTAAATTTTTAAAATCTATTTTTTTCATTTTTTAACCTCTTTCATATTTAATGCTTAAGTTTAATTTTCCATATTCGTTGTTTTTAAGTTCTCTATATTGTGTGTAATACGTTCCTGTATCCTCAAGTTCGTATTCTTCTGAGCTTGGGTCTGGATATACAATTCTATACATTTTAAATTTATAAATTAATAAGTTAGCTGTTGGAGTTTGAGGGTATAAATCCTCACGTGGGTATAAGTCCTCACGAGGATATAAATCGTTATTTTTGTAATTGTAAAAGTCCTCTGTTATATTTATAATTCCAGTTTCTCCTTTTGAGATTGTTAAATCCTCTGCTAAATATTCATTTACAAATTTATAAGGCAAAACCCCAAATCCAATACTATAAAGTTTTGGAATTATTGTTTGATATTCCATTCCTAATAATTCAAGTAGCCCTCTCCTTGTTAAGTGATAAGGTATTTTTAGTTTTCTTGAATTTGCCCAAAATTGCATATCACTGCTAATTTTGTCTACTCTACTAATAGTTACGGGCTGACTGTCTTGAATTATTATGTTGTATTTGGAAATATTTAAATAAGCATATAAAACATAATCTTGCTTTTCATTATCCCAATTACCAAATCCTATTTCTTTCATTTTTTGTCCTTTAAAATCTTCTAAATAATCATATCCTGCAACAGGGTCTTTATAAAAATATTTATTTACTATATTGCTTTCTGTTAAAACCTCAATGTTACTTGCAAAATCGGCTTCTAAAATCGTATCGTATTGCATTTCAGCAGAGTTTTCATCTATATCTGTATTTTCTTTTGTAAAATTCACAAAACAATACGGCAAATTTTTTTCTTTAAAACTTAAAAAGCTATCTGCAAATAAATCCAGATAATTATTTAATATTAAATTTGTGAATGTTTTTGTCTTATTTCCAATTTTTATTGAAACTTCTTCGTTTTTGATTTTCATTTCTAACCTCTTAAAATAAAGTTTAGTGTATTATTATAATTTTCATCTATTTTAACTTCATGCATTTCTTTTATTGTTTCTTCTTCCACATATTCAACAACATACTCCATTTCAACTTGACTTCGTTGTTCTTCTATGTCGCTAGAACTTCTAAATAAGTCTATAAAGTTTTCTAATAAATTTGTATTTCTTAGTTCTATATTATATTGAAACGGGTTGCACCATTCTTTACTACCTTTAATTCCTGTAATAATAAAATCTCCCTGCATAAAATACTCAGGAAGATTAAATGTTAATTTGTCCCCAATTTCAACATCAATAGTTTCTTTTGTGCTAATGTTAATTTGATTTGTATATTTTTCATTATTCTTTAATGTACTTCTTACATAGTCTACTAGTTCTTCTACTGTAAACCATCCTTGCTCTACATCTAGTACTTTTTCAATTTGCCCAGAAGGTGTTATTTTACCCTCATTTTGCTCTATTTCATGCCAATTTATCAATTTCATGTTTGCATATCTTAAGTATGTTTGACTAGATATTCCGTTAATTGTTACTGAGCCTTCGCCTTTATATGTAACTCCTGTTGCTAAATTCTTAAATGTGCTATCCATTGTTAATACGAATTTTGCTCCTGTGCTATCATCTGTTGCTATATCTTTATAATTACTTCCTTCTTGAATATCTCCACTTGTATTAAATCCACTAATAATATAAGCATCTTGTGCATTGTTATACATTATTTGCAAATTAGTAACAGCAACAGATGAACCTTGTTCTACCAAATTTGCTTCTATTCTTTGTGCTGTTGCTAAAGAAATGTCGATTGGATTTTCAAAATCTAGTCTATCTCCATTTTTTAAAGTTATATTTAATCCTTCCGTTTGGAATTTACTATAAAATATTCTTGCATTTTTTACATTTATAATATTAGCATAATCAATATTTTCTACGCTCGGTGTTATGCTTATTAGCCCTGGTATTTGCTCTTTGTAGTTATTTATATCTATTACTTTCTTTGATTCTTTATTTAACATGTAATCAATACTATTTATTGTAATTGCTTTTAATTCATCAATATTCCAGTACAAAGAATACTTATTAGATAAGTAATTAAGTACTTCTTCTACTGTTCTACTAATTAAATTAACAGTTATTACTTTATCTTCTATATTTATTTCTTTAAATGTAAATCCATCTTGATAAAGAGGCGCTAATGTTTGAGTTATAATATCGCTCATTTTAGCTGTTCTCATTATTGTTACTGTTCTTTTTGTTGCCATTTGTCGAGGACTAAACAAAGATAAACTTAATCTTTTTGTACTTGTATTAACATCTTTTAATCCAGGTAATTTATAGTCAGAAACAAAACCTGTAAAAATTAAGTTATTTTCTTTATCATAAATTTGCACTTCTTGTTGTGCATATGGTAAGTCATCTATCGTAGAATTAGTAAAGTCTAGTATTAAGTCGCTATAAGTAACTTCTCTACTAGACTTGTTTATATCTACATTATCTATTAATTTATATTCTTTATTATTGAATTTTGCTATCATTAATAAGCACCTGCTCCTTTTAGAGTTTTTGTAATAGTTGGTGTTACTGCTCTTCCTACTTTTGTGCTATCCATATAAATATCACTACCTTCTACTGTAATAGTTGCATTTAAACTTCTGTTTACATTTGCTGTTGTAGATAAGCTAGCACTCAATTTTTGAGTTTCGAAATCTACAGCTGTTTTCATTTGTCTATATACTTTAGCTAAATTACTATTGAAACCTTCTCCTAGTCCTAAAGCTAAAAATTTACCAATTTCGCGATTAAAAACTTTTGAAGGTGAATGTATTCCGAATGTCTTTTTGAATCCATCTATAATTCCTCCTGCAAAATTAGATATTTTATTTTTAATCCAGCCACCCATTCCAGTAATACCATTCCAAAGTCCTTCTACTATATTTTTTCCAATGTCTAAAACTTTTCCTGGCAATTCTGTTATCGTGTTAATGATGTTATTTACTAAATTAATTGCAGACTCTCTTCCTTTATTAGCTAAATTTATTCCCCAATTTATCACATTATTTATTGTGTTTTGTAGCCAAGTTGATATTCTTCCGTGGTAATTCTGCAAACCAATTTATTATTGCATTTATAGTATTTGAAACCCATTGTACTGCAGAATTATAAGTATTTTGCCCCCATGTAGAAATGTTGTTTATAGTGTTTTGTAACCATTCTTCAATTCGTCCAGGTAGTTGCTTAAACCAATCTACTATGCTATTTATAAAATTAGGAATGTCGTTTGTTATAAATTCTACTAGCTTTAACCCTAGATTTGCTATATGTCCAAGTATTTCTCCTATAAAAACACCTATATTATATGGCAGTTGTTGAAACCAAGTTATTACGTTTTGTATCCATTGTGGTACAGTTGTCGCAAAGAAACTAACTATACTATTCCAACCATTTATAAAAAAGTTTTTTATACTTTCCCAGATATTTTGAAAAAATGTTGGTATTGAACTAAAAAAGTTACATATTGCATTCCATGTGTTTATAATAGCATTTCTAAATCCTTCGTTTGTATTCCACAAATAAACAATAACTCCTACTATTGCTGTTATAGCCGTTATTACTATCCCTACAGGACTTGTTAAAAAACTAAATGCTGAACCTAATAATTTTACCGCTTTACTTCCTAAATTGAAAGTTTCGTTTAATTTAGACCCTACTGTAATTAAACTGCTTATTCCACTTGATATTTTTCCAATTGTTCCTAATATTGGTCCAGCTACTGCTAATACCCCTGCTATTTTTAATATTGTTGCTTGCGTTTCTTGGTCTAAGTTTGCAAAAGCATTAGCCCATTCTGTTATTTTTTCAACTACCTGTGTAACAATTGGTAATAAACTTTGTGTTAGATTTCCTAAAGCTGTATTTAATGCGTCCATAGCTGTAGAAAGTTTACCATTCATAGTCTGAGAAGCTTTTTCCATTGCGTTATAATATCTTCCACCTTCTGATGTTGCAGTTTGCATTGCTCCTGCTATATCTTCAAAAGATACCTTACCATCTGATACTTCGTCTCTTAGAATCGCCATAGATTTTCCAGTTTTTTCTGACATAATCTGCAGCGGATTGAATCCAGCATCTATCATTTGGTTGATATCTTCCATTGTCGCTTTTCCTGATGCACCAATTTGAGAAAAAGCTCTTGTTAAACTCATTAATTTTTCGCTATTTCCCATTGAAATATCGCCTAAAGTTTGAAGATATCCCGTAGTCTTATCTGCTTGTAATCCAAATCCCAACATCATTTGAGTAGCTTCAAGTAAATCTGTAGTCTCAAAAGGTGTAGTGTTAGCCATTTCTTTTAATGTATTTAGCATTTCACTTGCTTTATCTGCACTACCTAATAGTGTAGTTAAATTAGCTTGAAAATCTTCCATTTGAGCATTATATTTTACTCCTGCTGTTCCTAAAGCTATTAAAGGCGTTGTCAAACCTACAGTTAGTGCTGTTCCAGCTTTTGTAGCTACTTTACCTATTGAACTAAATCCATTAGAAATTTTTTTGGATAATGATGATGCTGGCTTTTCTAATGTTTCTAAATCTTTATTTAATGATTTTAATCCTGCTTCTAGCTGTTCTTTAGTTAATTCAACTTCTATTGTTACTGAGCCGTCTGACATATTTTGTCCTTTCTTGTTATCGGCTCATAATGGCACTACCTAACATTTATTTTTATTTCAAATTCTTTTTTGCAATTTCGCCCTTTACATTTAACAAAAATGCCTTTTGCTTTTGATATTTTTTTATTGTATTTTATCGGCATTTCGTATCCGCAAAAGGGACATTTCACCTTCTCCATTTTTCCTCCACAATAAAAAACACCAGAAATTAATCTGATGTTAAAAATAAAAACACTTACATTTCTGCAAGTGTTCTTAATCTAGCTATTTAGTTTTATTTTTAATTCTTTTGAACTCCATAGATTGTCATTATACACCAATATTAAACCTGTATCTCCTATTGGTTCTTCAAAAACCATAGTTCCTTCTACACTTCCTCCTGGTATTAATTCTCCAGAATTTAATTGTGTGTCGTCGTTTATTCCTACTGTAATCGTATAATTTTCTTGTTGTCCTTGTGAGTTTTGCATTTTAAAATAAAATGGATTATAACTTAAGTTACTATCTCCTTTATTTTCTATTTTTACATGAACTATTACGTACTCTTTCCCTGATGCTGGTTTATTATATTGTTCTCCTTGTGAACGTTCAACTTGAGTTACTGTAATAGCTCCATTTCCTAAAATTGCTTCTTCTCCTTGATTGTATTCTGTTTTTTCTTCTTGTTGCGTTGTTTGTGTTGATGCTGTTTGAGTTGTGTTGTCATTTACAGTACTATTATTTCCTGCTCCTGCAAATGCTATTATAACTATAATAACAATTACCCAAAACCACCATTTCTTATAAATTGGTTTCTTTTCATTATCTGAGTGATTTGCCATAATATATCCTCCTTTTATTTTTTATAAAGAGAGTATATACCAAAATTTTACATTTTGCAATATTTTTTTATAAAAAAGCACAAGCAAAATCGCTTTCTTTTTGCTCTTGTGTTCTCATGTCTGGCAAAGCATATAGTTTTTGCAATTTTCTATATCTTTTTCTTTCTTCTTTATCTTTTATTTTAGATAAATCCATTGCTCTGTATCCCATTATTTCAACTATTCTATTATCTGATTTTAATCCATTGAACATTGATTTAAATTTCCACCAATGTAAATATTCTATTTCCTCTAAATCAATATTGTATTGATTTTTAAATGCACTAAAAATGAGTTCATTATCAAATTCATAGCTATAAATTTGTTTTTCTTTTCTATTTTCATTATTTTGACTAGTCTTATTTTTATTATCGCAACCATAAAACCAAATAATATTGTTTAATGCTTCTTCTAAATCTGTAATTTGTTCTAAATGTTGATAAAACAGTTTTAATGTTTGATATGTTTTTGCCTGTATTGAATATTTTGGATTTTGCATCAATAATTCAAATGTTATTGCTGTTCTAAAATCAGTATTAAAATCAGCTTTTATCCTTCTCTTAACTAATTCGTTAATATCATCTAACAACAAATTCATTATTTTCTAGCTCTCCTTGTTGCTCTGTTAACAGAATAATCTTTGTTTATTTCATCTAGTTCTTTTTGTATATCTTTCATTTCGTTTGAAAGCTCATTATCTTGTTCTTTTCTTGCTTGAACTAAATCTTTGTAAGCTTTAACACACAATTTAAAATTTTGTTTTCCTTTAAACATTTCTTTTGATGTTCCTTCTCCAAAAATTCCATCAAAACATTTTTCAACTGCTGTGCAAAACTTTCTTATAAACTCATATTGTTTCAAATTTTTAACATCTAATTTATTTATAGTTTTTTTCATTTCTTCTGTATACTTGTCCCATTTTTCCATTTCATCAGCATCAAAAAAATCAAAATCTATTTCTTTTTCTAAAATTTTCATTATTTCCTCCTAATTTTTTATTGGTAGAAGCTTATTTCTAAGCTTCTACTAATGTTATTTCTTTATAAACAGCACTTGTATCTACTGTTATAGATACATTACTTTGCGTTGTATATCCTTCTTTGCTAACTTCTATGTTAGAATAACTTGCTTTTGCTAAATTGATATTAGCAATTCCATTAGCGTCTGTATAAATTGTATTATTTGTATCTAATACAATTTCTGCTCCTTGTATTTGATTTGTACCATCAGAAATATTAAATGTAACTAATTGTACTGCATTGTCTCCATCAGCTGTAAAAGATACTGCAGATATATTTTTAATAGAATTTGCATTATCTAAAGGTGTAGCTGTTCCAACTATAATATCTCCATTAGCTCCAAATGTTCCTGAAATTGTGTATTTATTTTCATCTCCTCCTGAACTATCAGGAATTACTGAGTAAATTCTTTTAGTTGCATAATATCCAGTACCTTTTTTGATATTAAAGTCTACTGTTACTATTTCTACATTTATATTAGTTTTTTCTAATATTTCTACCTCTGACAAGAAATTATGTATCATATCTCCTACTATCCTGTCTGCTTCATAGGCTATCTCTTTTGCATAGCCTGTTACTCTTTTTCTTGTGCTTGGTTCATCAATATATTTTGTTTCGTCTGTTTCAGCATTGCTTGAATTTTCTCCGCTTGTAAAACCTTTCATTCTATTAAATGTAGTTCCATTTACAATTATAGACATAAAATTTACTATATTATCTCTATTGTAAAATACTAATTCTTTTGGCATTTCTTTTCCTCCTTATAAAAAAATAAAGCCCTTATCAGGCTTGGTAATACGTACAATTCATTTGAATTATGTATGTTGCTTGGGTGTTTGTTCTTTGTAATATGTAACTTGGAGATGTACATTGAATGTGCTGAACATTTGGTATTTTAGGTAAATTTCTGTTGTCGTCTTGTTCTTCTACCCAATTAAATATATCTTCTCCAAATTTACTATTTGCTAGATTGTCTATATTTTTACTTGAAATAGGTGCTTGCACCACAAAATCAAAAGCTATTTGTCTTTCGCTTCCTCCACCTCTGTACCTCTTTAAGATTGGATTTGCAGATGATTTTATTATTGAATAATCGTTTACATCTTTTCCTAAATAATCTGCTATTATTTTTCCATTTTTTAATAATGGACATTGTTCAAAAAATTCTTGTATTAATTCCATCTGTGATTTTTCTGCCATTTTATCAACCTCGTTTTATATAGTTTTGAATATCTCGGGTGAGTTCTTTTCCTTTTTCCTTTATCATTAATTTTTCCCATTCTGGACCTGTACCTGGTGTGTGATAATTTAACTTTTCGCTTGATATTTTTCTTTTTATTCCTTTTGGCTTACTTGCTCCTTTTGCTTTTAAGCCTGTGTATTGATAATGTGAATAAGGACTAGTATACCTGATTTTAGATGGACTAGGATATGTCTTTAGTCTTCTTAATCCTCCGTTTTCAAAAGGTATAAATGGGTTCATCAATCTATCTGTTGTATCTCTTGCATATCTTGCAACTCTTCCATCTTCATTCAATCCGTGGTCTTTAATTATCTTGTTTACACTATTTAATTTCACTTTCACATTAATATTAAAACTACTTGCCATTACTCTGACACCTCAATTTTAAAGTGTTGTAGATTTCCTTTTCTATTGTCAGCAACACTTACAATTTGGAATAAGTCGAATTGTTCTTTTATTTTTGTAATATCAAAATTTAAATCACATGAGCCATCTACGATATAATCGCCTTCTTTTAAATGCCAGTCTTTTTTATATGTATCTATTGCTAGATTGTCTCCAATTTTTGCTATGTCTGTTGGAATTGTTATAGTAGCACTTCCTGCTACTTCTTCTCCGTTTGAATTTACAACAATTTTTCTGATTTTTCTAACATATACTTTGTCAATAACTGTTCTTTGAAAACTTTCATCTTCTTTTTGGTTATAAATAGTTATAGTCTGTTTAAAAAATCTATCATTCATTTAGCACACCCCACTATACAATAATGGATTTCCATCAGCACCAATTACATTCCATAAATACTGGTTTATAGCTTTTTGTTTTTTATCTTCATAGTCCATTTTTATTTCTTCAGGTGTAGAGTAACTCTCACTCCAACCCTCGATGTTTTGTGATTTTAGATTGCCTATTTCGTTTAATTTTGTATTTTCTTCGTTGATTAAATCAATAATTAAGCAAGTAACATATTTCACTTGTTCAGGAATATTGTTTTCATCAATTCTTCCAAAAGTTTTGTAATTAATATAGTTACTTGCTTTTATATTTAAATTATCGAAGTCGTTAGGTATGCTTTCAGCACCTAACAATTCTTTATACTCTTCCTCTGTTATGTATTTAAGCATACCTTATCCTCCTATTCTGCAGCTGCTTCTACACTTATTGTTGCATGGTTTGTAAATGTTTTGCCTTTAGTATCTGTTACTTTTACATTTATTTTGTAATCTTTTTGTGTTAAAGGTGTTGTATTTACTTTTACACTAGCACCATCTATTTTAAAAGAAGCATTATCAACTCCATTTGTTTCATCTGCTTCTAAACTATAAGTAAATGGGCTTGTACCACCTTGTGCAGATAATGTAGCAACTACTGCATCAGCATTTACGTTAGCATTTCCTTCTTGCAAACCGTCTGTTGGTGTTATTGTTAATCCTGTTATTTCAGGATCTGTTACACCGACTTTTTTTTTACGATTACAGCTTCAGTATTAGTTACTTTATCTGCATATACCATTCTACCTTGTAAAGCAGAAGCACCAATATGAGCACCATCTTTCAAGTCATTAATTGCAGGTGCTATTTGCCATTCATCAATAGCTTGGCACCAATCAATTCCATAAACAATATATTCGATTGCTTTTTCAGAACTGTCTTTTCCTAAGTCTTGAACTATTACATTAACACCATTTATTCTTCCTACAACACCCTCTCTTGCTAATTCAGCACCTATTTGAGAAGCTGTGTTTGAATATTTTTCATCTGTTAATAATAAAGTTTCTGTTGCATAATCAATTGCAACATACATTCTTTCTTTAGGAATACCTTTCTTTGCTAATATAGCAATATCTTTTACAATGTTAGAATATACATTATCTGCTGTACAATCAGCTTGTGTAGATGCTGTTCCAGTTAATAATTGTGCTATTGCATCTGCTTCTAAAGTTTTTGCTATTGTGTAAGCTCCACTTTCTAATCTTTGAGCTACTAAATTATCTGGTACTGCTTGTGACTCGTAACCATCTATTAATTCATTGATAGCTTTATGATTATCTACTGGTACATTTAAGTATGTTGTAGCACTTTGTGATAAAGCTACACCACTTTTCACATCATAATCAGATATTGATACATCTGTATTTCTAACTGGTACTTTTACTGCTCCAGCTACTGGGTTTCCTTCATAATCTCTTGCAAATGTGTTTCTTATTTTTAATGATGGTCTCATTAATTTAACGATTGCATTTGCATATCTTTCTTGTCTTTCATGTGTTCCATTTTTTGCTATTGCATTTGCCATAATATAATCATTCCTTTCTATTTATCAAAATCAATTTCTGGGTGTTTAGCTTTTAATATTGCTGTTACACCATCACTTCCAGAGCTTATGGTTCTTACTGGTGCACCAGTAGCTTTAGGCTCTGTTGTTTCAAGTTCTTGTTTTAAATATTTAGGGTTATCCTTCAAGAACTTAGCTAAATTCTCTTCAAATTCACCTTCTATTTTGCCTACTTTAAAAAGCACATAATCAGCATCATCTTTATTAACTCCTGCTTCTAAAACAGCATTTGTTTGTTTTAAAGCATTTAATTCATTTAATGTTTTTTGATATTCAGCTTCTTTTTCGGCTTGTTTTTCAGCTTCTGTTTTTTGACTTTCCTTCCACTCTCTAAAAGCTTTTAATTCTTCTTTTGAGGGCATCTTTTTTTCAGCTTTTAAAACTATTGCATTTACTTCCTCTTGAGTGAAAGTTTTTTCTGCTTTTTCAGTTTTTTCAACAGTTCCTGTAACTGTCTCCTCAGTTTTTTCTTCAGTTTGAGTAACTGGTTCTTGTGTTTTGTTTTCTTCTTCCATTTTCTTTCCTCCATTTTTTTATTTAGGTAATTGAGTAATTCCTACGCCTTTATTTCTTTAATGCCTAATAAAGTAAAAGGCATATAAAAAAGACAGCTATTAAAACTGCCTTAAATAACTAACCTACTATAATCTTTTCTAAATCCTGTCTGATCTAATAAATTATTTAAAGTATTATTATGTTCTTTCTGTCTTGCTTTTATGTTCCTTATTTCTGCTTGTACTTCTTCTATGTTTATATCTTTATTGTCACTTGTTAATAATTTTTGTTGTGCAACTAATTCTTTTTTGTCTTGTCTTATTGCTCTTTCTATCTTTCTTTGTTCTTGTGTTGCATCATATATACTTATTTTCTTTCCATTGTATGTTACTTTTTCATTTTTCCACTTATTAAGCTCTTTTTGTGTATAAGTTCTAGCAGAGCCTTTATAATATGGATACCAATCGTGCCTACAATTTACTCCTTTGAACCCTGTTGCAGTTTTATATCCTATATCATCTTTAGATAAATAGCCCTTTTGACCACTTAGAGAAACTATTTTTCCTTGCCAGTTTGCGTGTTCTGGTCTTGCTCCTCCATGCGCTGTTATCTCCATTAAATCCCAACCAAGTTCATTTGCTCTTGTTTCTTGTAGTTGTCCACACGTTTGATTAACAGATGTAATAATATTCATTCTGACTGCACTTTCAATACTTCTTTTAGTTCCACTCGGATACTCTATTACCACTCCTTGTTGTGCTATTTTTCTTAATGCATCTAAAATTGATTGTGAATAACTTTTAACTCCTGTACTCACTTCTAAGTATGCCATATCTATTGCATTCTTAAATTGTATTTGCGATGTATTTGCAGTAGTCATACATAAATTTTGTAAATTACCTGCTGTCCTATTTATAGTTATATCCATTATTTGTTTTATATTTTCGCTCTGATTTAATGGAAGCGGTTGTAATCCTGCTTCTTTATATATCTTGTCATCAAATTTTAAGCTTTTTTCTCCTGCCTCATAAAATATTTTATTTACTTCTTCTACTGTTGTATCATTGTATTCTGCAACTAATCTTATAATGTCTTGATATAAAAATCCCATTTCTTGTGCTATTTTCATATCATTTATTACTACTGTATTAGCATATCCAAAATTAGCTATTCTTGTTGCTATTTCTTCTATTATTTGTAGCTCTAGATTTTGATATATCCCTACTGTTTGTTTTTCTATTTTTAAAAAATCTTGTTCAGTTAGCATAGATTATTCCTCTTCTCCTGTTTCTGTATTAGAAGTAAATCCAAATGTTTCTTGATTACTCATTTTTTCTTCTTGTATTTTCTGTAATTCTTCCTCAGCTTCATCTTCTGACATTCCTTTTATATCCATTAAATAAGATTTTTTGCTTCTTAGTCCTTGAGTTACTTCTAGTTGAGCTCTAGTCATTTCTGCATTTTTATCTTCTATAATACTGTCATCTGGAGTTATTGTAATTTTATTTGTTTTAATTCCTTCTAATTCACATACTGCTTTTACTAAATCTTCTACACAAGCGTTTATTATTATTTGATAATGTTCTTTAGTTCTAAAAGCTTGACTATTTTCACTAATTACTTCTGTTGCTGTTTTAGTTCCTGCTCCATCAAACTTGTAATAATTACTTCCTAATCCTACGTTTTCAGATAGCCAATTTAAATCCGCATTGATGCTATCAATGTGTTCATCTTTTCTTATGTTAAAATCTATTTCCTTAACTGGCTCTTTCATATCTGCGTTTATTCCAACATAAACACGATCGTTTTTATCAAAATATTGTACTAGCCTTTGGTTTCCTTGCTCATCGGTTGTCATTTGAGCCTTCATTGCAGACTGGTCAACTAATATTCTTTTTTTACCTAAAACAAACTCATTGTAAAAACTGTCATATTTTGTATCTAATGATTTAAATCTATCTATACTATTTGCATAAATTGATATTCCCATAGGAGAGTTAGTATCAAAATTATTAGCTAGATTTGGTCTCCAAATTTGAAAATATGGATTTTTAGTTATTACAACTTCACTTTCTTTTACGTTTGGAAATATATCATTAAAATTCAATAGTTTTCCAAGAGTTGTGTCTGTATTAGATTTATATACTTCATTAAGTTTTAAATATTTGCCATCTACATATTCATGATAAGTTATGTGCGTATAATATATTTTTCTTTTTCCTTTATCATCTATAAATCTGCTTATTGTTATCATTCCTGTAATATATCCATTTGTAAATTTGTAAGGAATGATTACATCTCCATCTATATAATCTATTATTGTATTGCCATTTTCATTTTTATATTCTACAGTTGCTCCGTTTCCTAATGCCAACATTTTCTCAATAAAAATAGGAAGGTTAACAGTAAAATCATTTTCTTTACTATCTAATACTTCCCACAATTTTTTAGTTGCATTTTTGTTGCTTAAATCTATTCGTGTTTTTTCTGTCCATAAAAGTTTAGTTAAGTCTTCACATAGTTTTTTTGGCATATTCATTGTTAATCTTTCGCATTGTGTACTTCTTCCACATACAACTTCTGTGTAATAGTGGAAATCATTCACATTACCTCTATACCAACTTTTCCATATAGCCATTAAATCGTAAATTGTTCCGACTGTTAGATTAATACCTTTTTTACTTAATGTAGTTGCTATGTTATTGTAAAACTCCATCTTGATTTCTCCTTTATTGTTTTAATCCTAACTTTTGCAAGTTATCCTTTATCCAATATTGAAATTGGTCTTGTGTGTGGTCTGCATAACTGTAAGCATAATCTTGTGTATATGTGTTATAATATTTTTCAGAACTCAAAAAAGCCTTTTCCGTTTTATCTGGAATAGGCTTTCCTTTTTCTACACTATCTTTCAACCACATATAGTTTTCATTTTCTTTTTTAAATATTTGATTATTGTTATTATTTAAAACTCTAAACTTCTTCTTTGCTAAAAAATCTTGAGAATAATCTATTAATTGTTCTTTATTTGTACCTTTATCTACTGGATGTAATCTTCTACCATAATCTTTAAAATATTGGTTTCTTAAAGCTCCCTCAGCACTATCTATTGTTTCTTTATCTGTTCCTGCTTTAAACTTTTTATTTATTACTAATTCAAAATTAAATATATCTTTGCTCAATTCACTTGGTGCTTTTTTATTTGGCTTTTCATGAGGACTATAATAGTATGTGTCTAACAAATACCAATATCCATCGCTTCCATATCCATAAGCTCCACAAGTTGTTGCTGATGTTTGATGTCCCGAATCTATTGAAAAATCTATATATAGTATTTTTATATTATTCTTTTCTAAATAATCATCTGGAACATATTCTACTAAATCTGGATTGTATATAAGCCCTTCTAATCCAATTACTTCACCTAAATATATCCATCTATATCTTAGCTCATCATTTTTCTTCATTTCTTCTGCTTGTTCTATGAATATTTTTCCAAGCCATTGCTGAGGTACTGATCTATAATCTGTTTGAGTAACTATACAATCTTTTCTTTGTGCCATTTTTTCTGCCCATTGATTTACCCAATTAAATTTATTTTTTGGTGGATTGTAAGAATATAAAACTATAAACCAATCATCATTTCCTCTTGTGAAAGTAGCAATTATCTGGTCTATTTCATCTGGTCCATCAAATTCTGTTAATTCTTCAAACCATAATATCTTAATAGGTGTATCTTCATCTATCATGCCTTTTATCTTTTCATAATCATCTCCACCTGAAAAATATACATTGTTCTTATTGTTCAAATGAATTTCTAAAGGACTTTTATAAGCTGTATAATCTAATCCTTCATATAGATGTAATCTTTTTAAAGCCCTTTTCATTTCTTTATAAACAGAATTTCTTAATGTATTTTGATATTTACGAAATATTACGGCACTACATTTATTATATTGTTCACAAAATACAGAAACTTTTAAACTATCTTTACTTGTTTTTGTACTTCCCCTTCCACCTTTATCTATTTGATGTGTTTTTTTAGAATTAAATGTATTCCAAAAATGTGGAGCTACTAAATCTCGTATATTAACTCTCGTCATCTTCTTCCTCCTCATCATTTGGAAGGTCATTAATTATTTGTACTCTATCTTCATCTTCAATCTTCTTTTCGTCTTGTACTACTTCTCTTATTGTGTTAAATGCTTGTACATCTCCTTTTAATGCTTTTCCATACATTGCTACTATTAAAGCCATTTGATTATCTATTTCATTTTCTTTGATTCCTAAATCTTTCATGAAGTTTAATTGTTTTTGTTGTTTAAATGGTAGAGATAGCAACATTTCCATCTGTTCTTTCATTGCTTTTCTTTGTCTTCGAACTTCTCCTGATTTTTTTCCACCTTTTTGAGCATATTCTCTTTGTTCGCTCTCGGTTCGTTTATTAAAAGGTATTAAATTCTGCTCATTAGCCATCAACCTCCACCTACTTTTTTTGCTCCTGTTCTAGTATTTTCTTGATAAACAAATATATTATATAAATAGCTAAAATTACTACTATAATTCCTATAGTTCCTAAGATAGCAATTCCTATAATACTTAAAATAAATAATAAAATATCTAGCATTATTTATCTATTCCTTTCATAAAACTGGCATTTAGTTTGTATAACATTATCTATCACTGATATTCTAATATCGCATAAATCACTTTTTCTGTTTTTACAGTTCTTACAATGTTCTTTAATGTATTTTTCATATCTTTCTTGATTTGTCATAAGTACCACTTCTTTTTCTTTTTTTTGGAGCTTTCTGTAAGACTCGAACTTACTATTGTAGTTTACAAGACTACTGTTTTACCTGTTAAACTAAGAAAGCATAATAAAAAGAGCAAACATTAACAATGACATCTGCTCTCTTTCGCGGGTCTTTATTTAAATACTTACTATTTTGTCTTTCGACAATTTTACTATTGTTATTATAATATATATTTATAGTAATTAATATAGATAAATCAGGTAAAAAACAGGTATTTTTATATTTTTATCATTTTATTAGTTGCTTTTTCAATTATTTTTTTTATTGTTTCCCAACTTCTCGTTTGATTATATAATTGAAAATATGTTTTATTTCCTATTTCTTCATATGTTCTATTTTCTATATAATATGCTGTTAATAGAGTTCTTTCTTTTGGATATAAACCTTCTAATCTATCATCAACTGCTTCTACTTTTTCTCTTAGCTCTCTTACTGTTTTTTCTAAATCTTCAATTTCTTTTTGTAGCTCAATTCTTTTAGTGTCATTTTGTTCTATTTTATCTAATACTTTGTTACTTATTTTGTTTTTACTATGTATGTCTTGGTTTATTCCATATGCTGTTGTTGAGTTTGTTTCTAGTTCTAAATGTTTTAACTTTATTCTGCAATTCTTTAATTCTTTTAGCTTGATATTTAATTTAGCTTTGTTCTCTTTATAATCTTTTAATAATTGTATTAACTCATCTTTACTCATTTGTGCCTCCTTAACTTTTTAACTATTTTTTCAAGATGCTTATTCTCTCTTAATGTTTCTATTAATATTCTTTTTAAATTATAATTTTCAGCTTCTAATAATTCTATTTGTTTATCTCTTTCACTTATCATAAATAGAATTAATATATCATCTTTGTCTTGTGTTTCTCGTAGTTGCATAGTATCACTTACTTTCTTCTTAATATTGTCTTTAAACTTTTGTCTATATTTTTAATCGTTTCTACTAACTCATTATCTCTTGAAAACATAAATTTTGACATGCTTATTATTGTTTCTTTTAGTTCTTGATTTTCTTTTTCTAATTCATTGATTTTTTTATCTTTTTCAAGACTTTTTATTTCTTCCATTTTGTTCTTCTTCCCTTTCTATTATTTCTTGTGCTTTTAGTAAGCTTTCTTTTATTTTTTCGATATCATTAAATATCCTTTTATACATCGCTTTTCTATTTTTGAAATTTGAAGCTCTATATCGTAATGTTGCAGTTATGTCTTCATCTACATATTGATTATTCCAATAAGTTGGTGTTCTTTCTACTACAAGACCATCTCGTTCTTCAATTTCATTGTAAAGCTTATTATAATAATCTCCCATCTTTACTTTTCCTCTCTTTCTTTACTTTATTTTCTCTTTTTTAGTTGCATTATTATATATTTTTGTAAGTCAATATTTCTTTTTGTTCTGCAAATATTTAAGTCCTGAATTTCATTTTCTAATTCTGTTATTTTATTTTTAAGTTTTCTGTTTTCATATATTGCATCATAATAAAGTTGTTCATAGTCAACGTCTTTTTTCATTTTCCAAATCCTTTTTTCTTTTATTTACTTTATCAAATATCTTTGCCACAGTAACACCTGCTTTTGTTAAATCCTTATCTTTCTTAAATAATTTGTTTCTATTCATTATTAGTCCTTCAGCAT
>CALXAB010000029.1 GCA_944386175.1 uncultured Clostridia bacterium | reverse complement strand
AAGCAGCTCCAGAAATTTGTCCAGTATGTTCACACCCAAAAGCATATTTTGAAATAAAAGCAGAAAATTATTAATAAACAGGTTATTTAAAAGATTACATCTAAAAGTTTAAATTAGATGTAATCTTTTAAAAGTTGACCTAAATCCAAGTATGATAATGTCGAAAAAAGTCGAACGATTTTTCTTGATTTTTACAATATAGCATGTTATAGTATAAACATAATTCATAAAAAAGTAAATTATGTTCATACTATACATCTTATATTTTTTTCATACAAGTTGTACAAATGTTAAGGCTTTCCGATTTGTTCTATAGTGCACATGCTAAGACAATTTTAGCTTAGCTCATATATAAGTAGATATTTAAAAATGTACTTTTCTATAAAAAATAATTCTGTAAACCAAAATTTTATGGGTAAAAAAATCTTAAAAAATTCCAAAAATAAGAAAAGATAAGAAAAAAAGAGAAAAAAAGCAAAGGAGGGAGTAATAAAGAAAAATTTACTGGTAAATAAATATTGATTAATGATTAATAATAAAATATAATAAGGAGGAATTTAAAATAGCAAAATATAATTTCACATATTTAGATTATATAGTGTATAAAAGAATACTATATGCAGAGCAAAAAAGCATAAATGTATTATTAAAAGAGGATGGAAAAGAATATAGCACAAAATACATTGTGAACAAAGAAATCAAAGAAAACCAAGAAAACAAAATAAATAAAACACAAGAACATGACAAATTTTTCAAGCAAATTTTCAAAAATAAAAAAGAAGCAGTAATATTTATAAACAGATGTTTAGAACTAAAAGAAACAAAAAACGAACTAAAAGCAGAAGACATAGAAGAATGCAATACAGAATTTATAAATGAAAACATGGAAAAATTACAATCAGACATATTATACAAAATAAAAGGAACACAAAGTTATATACTAATAGAACATCAAACAACAATAGACTATAGAATGCCATTGAGAATATTAGAATACTGTATAGAAATCATGAGAAAAATAGAAAAGCAAGAACAAATGAACTTTAGGAAAATGAAATATCCAACGATTTATCCAATAGTATTATACACAGGAAAAAGAAAATGGAAAGTAGAAACAGAAATAAAAAATTACGAAGATAACTATTTAGGAATAAAAGGAATATCATTTACAAATTATAAATTATTAGACATAAATAATTACACAGAAGAAGAATTACTAAAAGAAGAAGGAATAATAGCAAAAGCAATGTTAATGGAAAAAGCCAAAAACAAAGAAGAAACTGTAGAAATAGTAGAAAAGATAGTAAAACAAAAAATGAGAAAAGAAGAAAAAGAATTTTTAGTAAAAGCAATAAAAGGTTTTTTAAAAAATAAAATAAAAATAGAAAAAATAGAAGAAATAATAAAAAAAGCAAATCTAGAAAGAGAGGAAAGTGAAATGGTAATAGAAAATCTAGAAAGAATATGGGACGAATCAATAAGAGAAGGCAGAAAAAATGGAATAGAAATACGGCAGAAAAGATGGAATAAAAACAGGAAAACAAATGGCAATACGTGATATTGTAATAGAAATGTTAAAAAATAAAATGGATGATGAAATAATAAAAAAAATATCTAAAATAGAGCAGAATGATTTAGAACAAATAAAAAAAGAAATAGCATTATAACAAACAAGTATATACATAATCTTAGATTTTAACTTAAAAAATCTAGGATTTTTTATACAATAGGAAAGATACCCTTTCCTATTGTATAAAAGCACTTCGCGCAACGGATGCACACAATTTTACATACGTAAAATTGGCGCAGAACAATGACGCGGGCTCTGAAATGTTATAAACAGAGGAAATGTTAAAAAAGCCCGCTATTGTTCTTATAAAAATTGCATTTTCAATAATGTAAAAAATAGCTATAATATACTAGAAAAATAAAAACAAATATGATAAAATAATAAATATCAATATTTAGGAGTAAAAAATGCCAAAATTTTTTGTAAAAAATAATCAGATAAAAGACAATAAAATAGAAATAATCGGAGAAGATATAAAGCACATAAATAAAGTATTAAGAAAAAAAATAGAAGATGAAATAACAATTTGTGATACAGATAACATACAAGATTATTTATGCAAAATATCTAAAATAGAAGATGAAAAAATTGAATGTGAGATATTAGATAAAATAGAAAAAATTGTAGAATCACCAATAAAAGTAACAATATTTCAAGGTTTACCAAAAGCAGATAAAATGGAATTAATCATACAAAAATCAGTAGAGCTAGGCGTATATGATATAACTCCAGTAGAGATGAATAGAAGCATAGTAAAACTTGGTAATAAAGATAAGGAAAAAAAATTACAAAGATGGAGAAAAATATCAGAAGTAGCTTCAAAACAATGTGGAAGAAACATTATACCAGATATAAATGAAATTATAAATATAAAAAAAATTTGTAATTTGTGTTCTAATTATGATATAGTATTAGTGGCATATGAAAACGAACAAATAAATACATTAAAAAATGAGATCAAAAAATTAAAAAACAATGAAAAAGAAAATTTAAAAATAGCAATAGTAATAGGACCAGAAGGTGGAATAGAAGAAAAAGAGGTTGAACTATTAAAAAATGCAAATGCAAAAATTATAACACTAGGAAAAAGAATTTTAAGAACTGAAACAGTAGCATTAAATATGTTAAGTATTTTAATGTATGAATTAGAAAACTAGGAGGATTAAATGAGACAAAAAAATATAATTCAAAAGGATAATATTAAAAGTACAGTTGTGTCAAAAAAATTACCAAAAGAAGTAAAAAGCAGAATTTTAAAAAATCTTTTAGTAGCAATAATGGTAGTAGCATATTTTCTAATATTAATATTAGCACATCAAAATATGAGACCAGAAAGATTAGCAGGAGACATAGAAATATTTGCGATAGCATATTTAGTATCTGGATTAATTGTTTTGGAAAGAGCATATAAAAAAGATGATGGAAAATTAGCAATTACATCTATAGAATTATTAGTTTTATCGTTTCACACACTGTCTATTAATCACATGGTTAATATATTAAAAAGTGATTTTAGTACATATTTATTAATATCATCAGGAGCATTTTCGATATATTTTATTTTAAAAACAATAATTATATATACAAAGGATAGAAAACAATATCTAAATAGTTTGAGTGATATTTCTGAAATAGTAAATGAAGATAAGCCTATTATAAAAGAAGCAACTAAAAAGACAAAAAAAGTTGATGACATTAATAATGAAAATGACACAAAACTACAAGAGAAAAAAGATATTAATAAAGAAGAAAATAAGCTAAAAGATAATAAAAACAAAAATGATAAACCAAACAAAACAGTAAATAAAAAGGTAAACAGCCAAAAGAATAAATTGAAGAGTACAGCAACTGCAACACAAAAAAAGAAAGTAATAAAAGATGATGACAAGAAAGAAAGCGAAGAATTAAATACAAAAAAGGCAAAAACGAAATCAAATAAAACATCAACAAAGAAAAATGAAAAAGAACCAATAAAAGAAGTTAAAGGAAAACAAACAAATAATAAAATAAGTGAAAAATCAACAAACAAAAAGAAAACTAAAAATAATACGGAAAAAAGTGAAACAAATATAAAAAATGAAACAAACAAAAAGAAAACTAAAAATAATACGGAAAAAAGTGAAACAAATATAAAAAACGAAACAAACAAAAAGAAAACTAAAAATAATACGGAAAAAAGCGAACCAAATATAAAAAACGAAACAAACAAAAATCAAAAACAACTAAAAAATAAAAAAGAGGTAAATAAAAATGATTAAAAGTATGACTGGATATGGAAAAGCCAATATTTCAAAAAATCAAAGAACATATCAAATAGAAATAAAAAGTGTTAATCATAGATACTTAGATATAAGTATAAAAATGCCAAGAACAATTAGCTATTTAGAAGAAGATATAAAAAATTGTATTTCAAAAAAATTAAAAAGAGGAAAAATAGATGTTTTTATAACTTTTGAAAACAATTCTTCAGAAGGAAAAAATATAAAAATTAATACAGAGATTGCAAAATTATACATAGATGAATTAAAACGATTAGCAGAAGAAGAAAATATTAATTCAAATATAGAAGTAACAGAAATATCAAAATATCCAGATGTTTTAAGCGTTCACAATGAACAAGATGATGAAATAATAAAGCAAGAAACCTTAGAAGCGGTTAATGTAGCAGTTAATCATTTAATTAATATGAGAGAAGTAGAAGGAAATAAAATATCAACAGATTTATTAAATAGGATACAAGACATAAAACAAAAAATTACAGAAATATCTTTATTATCTACTGGACTTATTAAAGATTATGTAGTAAAATTAGAAGCAAGAATAAAAGAATTATTACAAAATCAAGAAATAGACGAATCAAGACTAGCACAAGAAGTTGTAATTTATGCTGATAAATGTTCAGTTGAAGAAGAGATTACAAGACTAGATAGTCATATATCACAATTTAGTAATTTATTGAATTCAAATGAAGCAGTAGGAAAAAAATTAGACTTTATAATCCAAGAAATGAACAGGGAAACTAATACGATAGGTTCAAAAGCAAATAACTTAGAAATAACAAATGATGTTATAGACATAAAAACACAAATAGAAAACATAAGAGAACAAGTACAAAATATAGAATAGAAAGGATGATTTTATGCAATTAGTAAATATAGGATTTGGAAACATAGTTTCAGCAGAAAGAATTGTAGCAATAGTTAGCCCAGAGTCAGCACCAATAAAAAGAATGGTACAAGAAGCAAAAGATAATAAAACAGCTGTAGATGCTACATATGGAAGAAGGACTAGAGCGGTATTGATTATGGATTCTGGACATATAATATTATCAGCAGTTCAACCAGAAACAGTAGGAGGAAGAATAGATAAAACAATATCACAAGAAGAAATTAATAAACAAATAGGAGAAAACTTAAAATAAAGTGTAGGAGGAATTTTTATGATAGTAAAACCAAGTGTTACAGACCTATTAACAAAAGCAAGTAATAGGTATGAATTAGTTATTGCAACAGCAAGAAGAGCCAGACAAATTGCAGAAGGTGCAGAAGTATTAACAAAAGTAAAGGAAGAATCACCAGTAACGTTAGCAGCAAATGAAATTGCTGAAGGGAAGGTAACAATATGTTAGTAATTTTATCAGGAGTGTCTGGTTCAGGTAAGGACACTATAAAAAAAGAACTTATTAAAAGGATGAAAGATGTTATATCATTACCTTCATATACTTCTAGAAAGCCAAGAGAAGACGAAGAAGAGGGAGTACAATACCATTTTGTAAGTAAAGAAGAATTTGAAGAAAGAATAAGAAATAATGAATTCTATGAGTATGATGTACATCATGAAAATTATTATGGAACTTCAAGAAAATTGTTAAATGAGAAAATAGCTAGCGGAAAAATAATTGTTAAAGATATAGAAGTTAATGGAACAGAAAATTTAATTAATTTATTGAAAGATGAAACAAAATTAGTAACTATATTTTTAAAAGTTGATAAAGACGAATTAAGAAGACGTTTAATAGAAAGAGATAAAAATATAACCGAAGATGAAATACAATTAAGACTAGGAAGACAAGAATATGAAGAATCAAAAATCAATTTATATGATTATGTAATAAAAAATGATGATTTAGAAAAAACAGTTAAAATAATTATGACAATTATAGAAAATGAAAATAAGTTAGAAAAATAGAAATATAATTATTTTCAATGCGATGATTTTGATAACTGAGATAAAAACTTGATAAGTTTCATGTCTCAGTTTTAATGTTTGTATCTGTTTACGAAGCATTTTTTATACAATATGATACAATATAAAACATATAATTTGAAGTAATTTTGTGATTTTTAGAAATAAAACGTATAGAATTTTGTGTAATAATACAGAAAATATGATGGAATTTTGTGAAAATAGCATTGCATATTGATAGAATTTTGTGATATAATATGTGTAGGATGGTGGTATATATGGAACTTTTGAAAAGGAAGATTGATAAATATTTGATGGAATGGAAGAATAATCCAGAGAAAAAGCCATTAATAATAAAAGGTGCACGCCAAATAGGAAAAACAGAGTCAATTAGAAAATTTGCAAGAAATAATTATAAAAATGTTATAGAGATAAATTTTATACTACAAAAGCAATTTAAAGATATTTTTGATGATGGGTTTGAAGTTGATACAATAATAAAAAATATCTCTTTAAAAAATCCTAATCTTGAATTTATTCCAAATGAAACACTAATATTTTTTGATGAATTACAGGATTGTATTAATTGTGCAACATCTTTGAAAGCATTTAGAGAAGATGGAAGATATGATGTTATTTGTTCAGGTTCACTTATGGGAATTAACTATAATGAAATAGAATCAAATAGTGTGGGGAATAAAGAAGATTATGAAATGTACTCAATGGATTTTGAAGAATTCCTTTGGGCTAAAGGCTATAAAGAAGAACAAATAGAAAATTTATATGAACATATGAAAAATTTAATACCATTTTCTGAAATTGAACTTTCAGTGATGTTTGATAACTTTAAAGAATATATGATAATAGGAGGAATGCCAGCAATTGTTAATTCATTTGTAAAGAATAATAATTATAGCGGAACATTAAAAATGCAAAAACAAATTATTCAAGATTATGAAGAAGATATAACAAAATATGCTGGAGGATTGGATCAAGGTAAAATTCTTAATGTATATCGTAAAATACCAGTTTTTTTAGGAAATGAAAATAAAAAATTTCAAATTTCAAAAGTAGAAAATGGAGCGAGAAGTAGAGAATATATTGGTACAATAGATTGGTTAAATAATGCAGGAATTATTAATGTTTGTTACTGCTTAGAACAACCAGAACTTCCACTTGGTGGAAACTATAATCCTGATAATTATAGAATTTATTTTAGAGATACAGGCTTGCTAATTGGTTCTTTAGATGAAGAAGCTCAAGATGACTTAAGATATAATAAAAATTTTAATACATATAAAGGTGCAATTTATGAAAATATAATTAGTGATATGCTTGTAAAGCAAGGATATAAACTGTATTTTTATAAAAATGAAAAAGGGACGATAGAAATGGATTTCTTTGTAAGAGATAAAAAGTCATTGATACCAATTGAAGTAAAAGCAAACGATGGAGCTACAGTTTCTTTAAACAATTTAATAGAAAACAAAAAGTATAAAGATATTGAATATGGGATTAAATTAGGATATAAAAATATAGGTTTCAATGGAAAATTTTATACATATCCATATTTCTTAACTTTTCTATTAAAAAGACTTTTGAAAGAGAAAAATAATTAAAATTAGTAATATGCAAGGAGAAAAAATGGTTGCAGAAGTAATAATAAATAGAACAGCAAAAAAACTAAATACAACGTTTGATTATAATATCCCCAAAGAGCTAGAAGACTATATAGTAATAGGAAGTAAAGTACTAGTACCATTTGGAAAAGGAGAAAAACTAGAAGAAGGATTTGTAATAAAAATAAAAGAAAAATCAGAATATCAAATAAAAGACATCAAAAAAATAGAAGACAACTTGACAGACAAGCAAATAGCATTAGCAAAATGGATGGCAAAAAGATATTTTTGCAACATATCTGATTGTATAAAATTAATGTTAACACCAGGAACAAGGACAAAAAACAAAGAAAAACGAATACAAGATAAAACAATAAATATGATATATTTGGGAAAAGATATAGAACAAATAGATTATGATATAGAAATAGGCAAAATAAAATCAGATAAACAAAAAAGAATATTAGAATTTATAAAAAATAACGAAGGATCTACAATACAAGAAATAGAAATGTTCACAGACTGCTCAAGAGCTATTGTAAACACATTAATTAAAAATGGATATTTAGAAATAATAGAAAAAAAAATAGAAAGAGATCCACTTGTAAACAAGGTAGCAAATAAAACAAACAAATTAGTTTTAACAGATGAACAAAAAACTGCATATGAAAAAGTAAAAAAGGCAATTGATAAAAATGTGTATGAGCAATTTTTATTATATGGCGTAACAGGTTCAGGAAAGACAGAAATATATTTGCAACTAATAGAAGATGTAATATATAACCAAAAAACAGCTATCATATTAGTTCCTGAAATATCACTAACACCACAAATTTTAGAGAGATTTATATCAAGATTTGGAAAAGAAAAAATAGCAATATTACATAGCAAATTATCAATAGGAGAAAGACATGATGAATGGGAAAAGATAAGACAAGGAAACTCAAAAATAGTAATAGGAGCAAGATCAGCAATATTTGCACCAGTAAAAGACTTAGGAATTATAATAATAGACGAAGAACATGACAGCTCATATAAATCAGAAGTAACACCAAAATACCAAGCAAAGGAAATAGCAAAATATTTAGCAAAAGAAAATAACTGTCCATTATTATTAGGAAGTGCAACACCAGACATATCAACATATTACAAATCTATTTCAGATACAAATTCAGAAATAGAGATTGAAACACTTTCAAAATCAGAGTTAGAAAAACAAACAAAAAAAGAAAAAATAACTTTACTAAAATTGACTAAAAGAGCCAATAAGTCATCATTACCAAGTGTTGAAATAGTAGACTTAAAAGAAGAACTAGCAAATGGAAACAGGTCAATGCTAAGTTTGGAGTTATATTCACAAATAGAAGAAAATATAAAAAATAAAAAACAAACAATATTATTTTTAAACAGAAGAGGATATTCAACATTTATTATGTGTAGAAACTGTGGATATACAGTAAAATGTAAAAATTGTAATATCAGTATGACATATCATAGTTATGAAAATAAGTTAAAATGTCATTATTGTGGAAATGAAGAAAAACTAGTTACAGTATGTCCAGAATGTCATAGTGATAAAATAAGATATTTTGGAACAGGAACCCAAAAATTAGAACAAGAAATACATAAGCAATTCCCAAACGCTTCAACTATAAGAATGGATGTAGATACTGTTACAAAGAAAAATTCTCATGAAGAAATATTAAATAAATTTAAAAATGAAAATATAGATATTTTAATAGGAACACAAATGGTAGTGAAAGGACATCATTTTCCAAATGTAACATTAGTAGGTGTTATTGCAGCAGATAGTTCACTAAACATAGACGATTATAGAGCAAGTGAAAGGACATTCCAAATATTAACACAGGTTGCAGGAAGAGCTGGAAGAGAAAATTTACCAGGAAAAGTAATAATTCAAACATATAATCCATCAGAATTTAGTATTCAATGTGCAAAAAAGCAAAATTATGATTTATTTTTTGAAACAGAGATAGCAATAAGAAAACAGTTGAAATATCCTCCATTTTGCGATATAATAGTAATTGGATTTAACAGCGAAAATGAAGAAAATATAAAAAGAACAAGTAATATAATATATCAATATTTAAATACTAGCCTAGACAAAACAGAATTTGTAATATTCAAACCAATGCCATCACCAATAGACAAAATACAAAATAAATATAGATGGAGAATAATAATAAAAGGACGTATGAATGAAGAAGCAAATAAAGTGTTTAATAATTGTTTAAAAGAAATATATAAAACAAATTTAAAAACAACAAGAATAACAATTGATGTAAATCCAAATAATATGATGTAACAAGATAGGGGGAATAATAAATGGCAATCAGAAATATAAGACAAGAAGGAGACGAAATACTAAAAAAGAAATCTAGAGAAGTAGAAATAATTGACGAAAAATTACAAATATTAATAGATGACATGATAGAAACAATGCATAAATACAATGGGGTAGGACTAGCAGCGGTTCAAGTAGGAATTTTAAAAAGAGTTATAGTAATAGACTTATATGATGACAATGGACCAATAGTCTTAATAAACCCAGTTATAATAAAAACAAAAGGAGAACAAGAAGTAGACGAAGGATGTTTAAGTTTCCCAAACAAATTTGCAAAAGTAAAAAGACCAGCAGAAGTAGTGGCAGAATACATAGATAGAGAAGGAAAAAGAATGAGAGTAAAAGCAAAAGAATTACTAGCACAAGCAATAGCACATGAAGTAGACCATCTAAACGGAGAGTTATTTGTAGAAAAAATGATACCAGGAACATTAGAATATATAGAGCCAGAAAAATAATAGAGAAAAAGGGACGCCCTCATTTTCCAATTTGGGGACGTGTACAAAATTGGAAAGGAAAAGAGAAGAGATGAAAGTTGTTTTTATGGGAACACCTGATTTTGCTAAAGATAGTTTAGAGGCAATATATAATGCAAATCATGAAATATTAGCAGTTGTTACAAATCAGGACAAACCTAAAGGAAGAGGTATGAAAATGATACCAACACCTGTAAAAGAGTTTGCATTAGAAAAAAGCTTAAAAATATTTCAACCAGAAAAAGTAAGAAATAATAATGATTTTATAAATTCAATTAAGCAATTAAATCCTGATATAATATGTGTTGTAGCATATGGAAAAATATTGCCAAAAGAGATTTTAGAAATACCAAAGTTAGGTTGTATAAATGTTCATGCATCATTATTACCTAAATATAGAGGAGCAGCTCCAATACAATGGGCTATATTAAATGGTGATAAAGTTACGGGAATTACAACAATGTACATGGATGAAGGTATGGATACAGGAGATATGATATTAAAAGAAGAAGTAGAAATAAATGACAATGAAACAACAGGAGAGTTATGGGATAGATTATCAAAAATTGGTGGAAAACTTCTAGTTGAAACTTTAGAACAAATACAAAATGGAACAGCTCCAAGGGAAAAACAAAATGAAAACTTTACTATTGCTCCAATGCTTAATAAAGAAATGGCAAAAATAGATTGGGCTAACAAAAGTGCAATTGAAATAAAGAATTTAGTAAGAGGACTAAATCCAATTATGGGAGCATATTCATATTTAGGTGATAAAAAATTGAAGTTTTGGAAGGTTGATGTAACTAACTTTTTTGACATAACTATTGGGACGGATATTAATAAGATAAAAAACGGTACAGTTATAATCTCAAATGAAAAAGATGGTTTATATATAAAAGCAAAAGATGGAATTATAAAGGTATTGGAAATTCAAGGTGAAAATGCTAAAAGAATGAGCATACTTGAATATTTAAGAGGAAATAAAATAAAAGAATATAGTGTTTTTGAATAATTTAAAGTGAAAATTTAGTAAAAACAGTTGTAAAAAAACTAAAAAATTGATATACTTATACGGAAGTTTAAGTATATCTTTTTAATTATATAGAATACAATTTTGTATAATTAAAAAATACAAAAAGGAGGTTCTTATATGGAAGAAGAAAACAAAGTAAATGAAGAAAATGGGGAAGTTGTTGAACTAGATGAGGAAATAAAAGCAGAAAACGAAGGAATTCAAATTTCAAATGATGTTGTAGCAGTGATTGCTGGTGTTGCTGTATCAGAAGTACCAGGAGTAGCTGGAATGTCAGGAGGGTTTGCAGGAGGTATTTCAGAAGTTTTAAGTGGAAAGAAAAATTTAGCAAAAGGAATTAAAGTTGATATATCAGAAAAAAACGCAAAAATAGATGTAAATATAATTGTTGAATATGGTTCAAGAATACCTGATGTTGCATTTGAAATTCAAAATAGAGTAAAAAAAGCAGTTGAAAATATGACAGGATTAAACGTAGAAGAAGTTAATGTACATGTTCAAGGTGTAAATACTGATGCGGTTTTAGAAGAAAACAAAACAAACCAAGAAAACTCAGAAGAACAAGAATAAAATCTTATAATATTGCAAATAAAATATATAATAAAAAATATAGAAAAAAAGGAGAAATAAAAAATGAAAATTTTAGAAAAAATCACATTAATAATATATTCTTATGTCATGTTAATATCAGCAGTAATATTGAGTTTATTAATATTTAATTGGCTTGATATAAATTTAGTAGGAGATATAGTAAATAACATAATAACAGGGGAAACATCGAGTAAAATCTTATTAGGAGTAAATATAGTATTTATTTTACTTTCTATAAAATGTATATTTTTTGATTCTACTTCAAAAGAACAAATAAAAGAAAGACAAGGAGTTCTTTTAGAAAACGAAAGTGGAAAATTAATGATATCTAAAGAAACTATAGAAAATCTAGTTAATTCAGTAGCAAAAACATTTGAAAATACACAAGATGTAACAACTAGAGTAGAATTAGACAAAGATAACAATGTTAAAGTTTATGCTAATTTAATAGTAAATGCAGATGCTGTAATAAAAGATTTATCAGTTAACCTTCAAAATAGAGTAAAGGAAAAAATAAAGAAAGCAACAGATTTAGAAGTTCAAGAAGTAAATATTACAGTAAAAAAAGTAGCACCAGAACAAACAACAGAAGCATAGAAGAGAAAAAATTATAAATAAAAAGGAACGGTTAAGGTTAAAAATTTAATTCTTTTCCAACCAGATTATGACTTGAGAAAGGAATGATAAAAATGGAAAATTTCAAAGATTTTTGGAGTCAATATAAAGGAGCAATAATAGGAATTATAATAGCAATACTTATACTAATAACAAGATTACACGATTTAATATTAGCAATAGTAGTATTAGTATTAGGAGCATTCATAGGGAATTATATACAACAAAATAAAGAAGATGTAAAAACAAAATTAAAAAAATTTATTGATAAAATGTAATTAGAAAGAGGATATGTATGAATAGGTCAGCAATGAGAGAATTAGCATTTAAACTAATATATAGTCTAGAAATACAAAAAACAGAAAACAAGGAAGAGCAAATAGAAACATTTATAGAAAGTAACGAAGTTGAAAATGAAAATGCTAAAAAATATATTAAAGATGCTATTTTAGGAATTGAAAAAAACAAAGAAAAAATAACAGAAGAAATAAAAAGTAACTTAAAATCAGATTGGAAAATAGAAAGAATTTCTAAAATGGATTTATCAATACTAGAACTTGCAATATATGAGATGGTATATAAAAAATTACCATATAAAGTAGTAATAAATGAAGCAGTTGAATTAGCTAAAAAATATGGAGAAGACACATCAAAAAACTTCATTAATGGAATTTTAGCAAGTGTCGTAAATTACCATTTTGGGGACGCGTCCCAAATTGGTAAAAAATAAAAATTTTTAAGGAAGATAAAGATGAATTATTCAGAAATGGCAATTACAGTAACTGAATTGAATAAATACATAAAAAATAAGTTTGAAAAAGACGAGTATTTAACTGAATTATTAATAAAAGGGGAAATATCAAATTTTAAAAATCATTACACAGGTCATATGTATTTTACATTAAAGGATGAAAACAGTTTAATAAAATGTGTAATGTTTAAAACATATGCTCAAAAACTAAACTTCATGCCAAAAGATGGTATGAAGGTTATAATTTTGGGCGGAGTATCTGTTTTTGAAAGAGATGGAGTATATCAAATATATGTAAAAGCTATACAAGAAGATGGGTTAGGGGATTTATATACAAAATATCAACAATTGAAAGAAAATTTAGAAAAGCAAGGATTATTTAATCCTGAACACAAAAAGAAAATACCTATGATGCCAAAAATAATAGGAGTCTTGTCATCACAAACAGGTTCTGTAATAAAAGATATTATAAATGTTTCAACAAGAAGAAATCCGAATGTATATATAAGATTATTACCAGTACCAGTACAAGGAGAAGGAGCTAGTGAAAAAATAGCATATGGTATAGATTTTATGAATAAAAATAAATTAGCAGATGTACTAATTTTAGCAAGAGGAGGAGGATCATTAGAAGACTTATGGCCTTTTAATGAAGAGATTGTAGCCAGAAGCATATATAATTCAGAAATACCAATAATTTCAGCTGTAGGACACGAAACAGACTTTACAATAGCAGATTTTGTAGCTGATTTAAGAGCACCAACACCATCAGCTGCAGCAGAATTAGCTGTTTCCGATATATATGAAATAAACAAAAATTTAAATTCTTATAAAGATAGACTGAGAATGGCATTAATAAAAAAAGTAGAATTTATGAAACTTAGATATGAAAAATGTATGTCAAGTTCAGTATTTAAAGAACCAACAAGACGAATAAATGATAATTACTTAAAAGTAGATATGTATATAAAACAGCTTGAAAGCATTATAAAGCAAAAATATAAAAATGAAAAAACAAAATATATAGAATTAATATCTAAATTAGATGCATTAAGTCCATTAAAAACACTTTCAAGAGGATATTCACTAGTAGAAAAAAACAATAAAATAATTAAAAGTGTAAAACAGCTAAATGAAGGAGACGAAATAGAAATTAAATTTGCAGATGGAAAAGTTAATGCTATTGTGCCAAAGGGGACGGGCTATTTTGGCACACTTTAATTTAAAAAATTAAAATAGTTGATTATAAAATTAATAAGATGTGCCAAAATAGCCCGTCCCCTTTGGCAACTTTAAGGTTCGTCCCTATTATCCCGAATTTTAGGGATTGAAGGAACGTCCCCTAAAAATGAAAGGAATGAAGAATATGGATGAAAATAAAAGTTTTGAAGAACAAATAGAAAAGCTTGAGAATATTGTTAAGGAATTAGAAAAAGGAGATTTGAATTTAGATGATTCAGTTGCTAAATTTGAAGAAGGAATTAAAATATCAAAAGAATGTAATGAGATATTAGAAACAGCTGAAAAAAAGATTTCCATTTTAGTAAATCAAAATGGAGATATGAAAGAAGAAAAATTTGAAACTGAAGAATAAATATAAAAAAGGGGAGTAAAAGAAAAAATGAATGATTTTATGGCTTTTATACAAAATAAATACATATATGTACCATTTTTTTTATGGTTTGGAATACAATTATTTAAATTAATATATGATTTAGTAAAAACAAAAAAATTTAATTTTAAAAGAATAATGGGAGCTGGGGGAATGCCAAGTTCACATTCAGCAGTGGTTACAGCAATGGCAACAATGATTGGTAAAAATGAAGGAGTTGGAACACCATTATTCGCATTATCGTTTTTATTTGCTTTTGTTGTGATGTATGATGCATGTGGTGTTAGAAGGGCAGCAGGTAAACAAGCTAGATTATTGAACAAAATAGTTGAAACTCCTGGGCTAACAGGAATGCAAGTTACAGAAAAATTAGTAGAAGTATTAGGGCATACACCAGTAGAAGTATTTGTAGGAGCTTTAATAGGTGTAGCAGTAGGTTTAATTATATAAAAAGATATAACAAAACTACAGGATAGAATATACAAATATACAGTACAAACATAAAAAATAATAAGGTGGTGTAATTATGACAGATATAGAAATTGCAAGAAATACAAAATTGAAAAAAATAACTGAAATAGCTAACTCAATAGGGATTAATGAAGAAGATATAGAACAGTATGGAAAATACAAATGTAAAATCTCAAATGAAGTATATGAAAAGAATAAAAATAAAGAAAACGGAAAGTTAATATTAGTAACAGCAATTAGCCCAACACCTCTAGGAGAAGGAAAGACAACTATGTCTATAGCTATAGCAGATGGATTAAGAAGAATAAACAAAAAATCTATATTAGCATTAAGAGAACCATCTTTAGGACCTGTATTTGGAATAAAAGGTGGTGCAACAGGTGGAGGTAAAGTGCAAATTGCACCAATGGAAGACATAAACTTACATTTTACAGGTGATATACATGCAATGACAGTAGCAAACGATTTATTATCTAGTTTAATTGATAATCATATATATTTTGGAAATGAATTAGGATTTGAAAAAGTAGTATGGAAAAGATGTCTAGATTTAAATGATAGACAATTAAGACTTGTTGATACAGGTCTATCAGGAGAGAAAAAAATAGTCCCAAGACAAGACAAATTTGATATAACAGTAGCTTCAGAAATAATGGCAATAGTGTGTTTAGCAAATGATATAAAAGATTTAAAACAAAAATTAGGAAATATATTAATAGGATACAATAAACAAGGAGAACCGATTTATGCAAAACAGCTAAATGCTCAAGGTGCAATGGCAGTACTTTTAAAAGATGCAATAAAACCAAATTTAGTACAAACTTTAGAACATACACCAGCAATAGTACATGGAGGACCATTTGCAAATATAGCACATGGATGTAATAGTATTATAGCAACAAAACTTGCATTAAAATTAGCTGATTATGTGATAACAGAAGCTGGTTTTGGTGCAGACTTAGGAGCAGAAAAATTCTTGGATATAAAATGTAGAAAAGCTAATTTAAAGCCAGACGCAGTTGTACTAGTTGCAACAATTAAAGCTATTAAATATCATGGTGGTGTAGAAAAAGAAAAAATACAAGAAGAAAATACAGAATGCTTAGAAAAAGGTATGAGTAATTTATATAAACATATAGATAATTTAAAAAATAAATATGGTTTAAATGTAATAGTAGCATTAAATAAATATAATCAAGATACAGAAAAAGAAATAGAATTTGTAAAAGAAAAATTACAAGAAAAAGGTATTCAATTAAGCTTAGTAGAAGGTTGGGAAAAAGGTGGAGAAGGAGCAATAGATATAGCAAATAAAATAGTGAATTTAGTAGAACAAGAGGAAAATTTGAAATATATATATGAATTAGAAGAAGATATAAAAACAAAAATAAAAAAAGTAGCAACAAAAATATATGGAGCAAATGACGTAAAGTACACAGAGCAAGCAGAAAAGGAAATAGAGAAAATAGAAAAATTAGGATATAGAAATTTACCAGTATGTATAGCAAAAACACAATATTCTTTTTCAGATGATCCAAAAAACTTAGAATGCAACAATAGTTATGATATACATGTTAAAGGTATAGAATTAAAAGCAGGAGCAGGATTTATTGTAGTCTTAGCAGGAGAAATAATGACAATGCCAGGACTTCCAAAAATTCCAGCAGCAGAAAATATTGATATTGACGAAAATGGTCAAATTGTAGGAATATTTTAACGTCTTATAAAGGATTTTAATCAACATTAAGATTTACAAGCATATCACCCCATAATACATCATAAATATAGTATTTTTCGGTTCAATACATAATTTAAGAAATTCTAAATTGATTTTTTGGCACCCTTTCACTTAGTCCGAGCTAAAGCTCGACGTGAACATTTTCCAAAAAATCAATAAAGAATTTCTAAAATTACTCCAATCACATTCAAAATACTATATTTATGATGTATTATGGGGTGATATGCTTGTAAATCTTAATTAATCAATAGTAAAAAACGAAAAAATGTTCTTTTTTTATTGACATTTTGTTTTATAATGTATATAATATTTATGTATAAGTAAGGTGATAATATGTATGAGAGTTTAGAAAAATTAATTAATAAAATACAAAAAGAATATAGTAATATAAGTACAAGATGGAATAAAGATGAAAAAACTAAAAGAATAAATTTAAAAAATACATTAGTAAAAGATATACTTATGAATGATACTATAAAAGGTGAAATATTAGCATATCGAAATTTTATAAATGATAACATTATAGATTTTACTATTGAATTACAAACAGAAGATTTTAAAGGTTGCAAAATAAATACGAGAGTAAAAACACAAAATTCAATAGAATTTAAAACAAAAAACTATTTTGAAAACCATGAAAATGGAGAAATTCCAATTAACAAATGTTTTAATGATTTATTCGGAATTAGAATAATATTAGAAGAAAATATAGATTATAAACAAATGCAACTTTTTATTAAAGAGAAGTACAAAAAATTGAAATGTATAGATTCATCAAAGAAAAAAGGAAACTACAAAGCCACACATGTATATTTTAGTATAAATAATTATACTTTTCCATGGGAATTACAGATATGGAATAAAATTGATGAAGAAAATAATTTAAAATCACATGAGATGTATAAACAAGAATATGTAAAATGGGAAGCAGAGAACAAAGGAGGGAAAATTTATGGCTAGACACTTTGTTATAATGAGTAGTTCATATACAGAGGGAAAAAGGATAGCATTGGATTATTCAAAACCTGAACAATTAGATGGTAAATTTTTGAGATCCCAAGTACAAACAATAAAAGAGCATTGTGGCGATGATGTATCAATATCAACACATTTTGTTGAAACAGAAACAGAAGAATGGAAGTCATTAGAAGAAGCAGATAGCTTTTTTAAAGGCGTAAAGGTTGTTGATAATATTACTGAATTTATAAGATTAATAATAAAAGATAGAGAGTTAAAAGGTATAGATGTAGCAAAATATATATTATCAAAAATAAAATGTACACATTTAAAATTAGAAAAATTAGTATATTTATGTTATGCAGAATATTTAACTAAAGAAAATGAAAAGTTATTTACTGACAATATATACGCATTTCAATTAGGACCAGTTATAGAAACTGTATATGATAATTATAGACAATTTGGAAGTGAAGAATTAGACGAAGATGATAAAGATATTGAACCAAAAAACATACTAGAAATGCCAGCTTTAAGTAGAATACTTTTTGCAAGAATGGGAATAAAGAAAATGTTATATATAAATCAAGTATTATATAAATATGGGAATTATACAGCAAGTCAATTAGTGGAGGTTACACATAAAGAAAATACACCATGGGCTAAAACTTATACAGGAGAGGTATATAAAAAAATAGATGATAAAACAATATTAAAGTATCATAAAAACGAGAAATAAGCTATATCTTTATTTGAATCATATTTGAATAAAGTCAAATTTAAATGACATAAAAAGAAAGGAAAATAAAAATGAATGACAAAATTACAATAAAAGGAGCAAAAGAACATAATCTAAAAAATATAGATTTAGAAATACCAAGAGATAAATTAGTTGTAATAACAGGACTTTCAGGATCAGGAAAATCATCATTAGCATTTGATACATTATATGCAGAAGGACAAAGAAGATATGTAGAAAGTTTGTCATCATATGCAAGACAATTTTTAGGATTGATGGAAAAACCAAATGTTGAAAGAATAGATGGACTATCACCTGCTATTTCAATAGATCAAAAAACTACGTCCAAAAATCCACGTTCAACAGTTGGAACAGTAACAGAAATTTATGATTATATACGTCTTTTATATGCACGTATTGGAGTTCCATATTGTCCAAATTGTCATAAAAAAATAGAAAAACAAACTATAGATCAAATTGTAGATAATATTATGTTATTAGAAGAAGGAACAAGGATACAAATATTATCACCAGTTGTAAGAGGGCGTAAAGGTGAATTTGTAAAACAATTACAAGAATATCAAAAAGAAGGTTTTGTAAGAGTAAGAATTGATGGAGAAACATATGAGCTTTCAGATGATATTGAATTAGATAGAAAAAAGAAACATAATATTGAATTAGTAGTAGATAGATTAGTGATAAAACCAGATATAATTAGTAGATTAACAGAATCAGTTGAAATAGCCTTAAAACATGCAAATCAATTAGTATTAATTGATGTTGTTGGTAAAGAAGAAAAACTATATAGTTGTAATTATGCATGTCCAGATTGTGGATTTAGTTTTCCAGAACTAACACCAAGAATGTTTTCTTTTAATAATCCATTTGGAGCTTGTCCAACATGCACAGGTATAGGATATTTAATGAAAATGGATGAAGACTTAATAGTTCCAGATAAAAGTAAAACACTTTATGATGGAATAAAAGCATTTGGTGCAAGCACAATGAAAAAAGGCGATACTATGGCAAAAATGTATTTTGAAAGTGTGGGTAGACATTATGGCATAGACATAAAAAATAAAAAAATAAAAGATTTACCAAGATGGTTTATAGAAAAGATTTTATATGGCACAGGAGATGAAGAAATAGATTTTGAGTATTCATCTTATGCAGGAGTAAGAAAATTCACTGCACCATTTGAAGGAGTGTTACCAACATTAGATAGACGTCATAGTGAGACAAAATCTCAAGGAATGAGAGATTTTTATGAAATGTATATGAGTAATTCACCATGTTATACATGTCATGGAGCAAGATTAAAGCCAGAAATTTTGTCAATAAAAATAGGAGATAAAAATATCAACGAATTAACAGAAATGTCAATAGACAAAATAAAAAGTTATTTAAATAATTTAGAATTAAATAAAACAGAAGCAATGATTTCAGAATTAATATTAAAAGAAATAGATCAGAGATTACAATTTTTGATGGATGTTGGACTAGAATATTTAACATTATCGAGAAATGCAGGAACATTGTCAGGAGGAGAAGCACAAAGAATACGTTTAGCAACGCAAATCGGTTCAGGTTTAACAGGAGTATTATATATATTAGATGAGCCAAGTATAGGGTTACATCAAAGAGATAATGATAAATTACTTGCAACATTAAAAAAATTAAGGGATTTAGGAAATACTTTACTTGTTGTAGAACATGACGAAGATACAATGTATGCAGCAGACCAAATTATAGATATAGGACCAGGAGCAGGAACTCATGGTGGACAAGTTATGGCTCAACGGAACAGCAGAAGAAGTGAAAAAAGTTGAAAATTCTATAACAGGTCAATATTTAAGTGGAAGAAAACAAATACCAGTACCTAAGAAAAGAAGAAAACATACAAAAACAAAAGTAATTGAGGTACAAGGAGCAACTGAAAATAACTTAAAAAATGTAAGTGTAAAATTTCCACTAGGAGTATTTAACTGTGTAACAGGAGTTTCTGGTTCAGGTAAATCTACACTTGTAAATGAAGTATTGTATAAGACAATAGCTAAAGAACTAAATGGTTCAAATGAAAAACCTGGAAAATGTAAAGCAGTTAAAGGATTAAACAATATTGATAAAATTATAAATATAGACCAATCACCAATAGGAAGAACTCCTCGTTCAAACCCAGCAACATATACAGGAGTATTTGACTTTATAAGAGATTTATTTGCCGCAACAGAAGAGGCAAAAGTACGTGGATATCAAAAAGGAAGATTTAGTTTTAATGTAGCAGGTGGAAGATGTGAAAGTTGTAATGGTGATGGTGTCCATAAAATAGAAATGCACTTTTTACCAGATATCTATGTACCTTGTGAAGTGTGCAAAGGAAAAAGATATAATAGAGAAACACTGGAAGTAAAATATAAAGGAAAAACAATAGCAGATGTATTGGATATGACAGTAGAAGAAGCTTTACAATTTTTTGATAAAGTACCAAGAGTAAAACAAAAAATACAAACATTATATGATGTAGGATTAAGCTATATTAAATTAGGACAACCATCAACAACTTTATCAGGAGGAGAAGCACAAAGAGTTAAGCTCGCAACAGAACTGTCAAAAAAGGCAACAGGAAAAACATTATATATTTTAGATGAACCAACAACAGGTCTTCATATAGCAGATGTGCATAAACTTGTTGATATATTACAAAGATTAGTTGATACAGGTAATACAATAATTGTAATAGAACATAACCTAGATTTAATAAAAACTTGTGATCATATAATAGATTTAGGGCCAGAAGGTGGAGATAATGGCGGAGAAGTAATTGCAGTAGGAACTCCAGAACAAATATGTAATAATGAAAGAAGTTATACAGGAAAATTTCTAAAGAAATATTTAGAAAAATAATAGTATAATAAAAAAATATGATTAATATTCAAGCTAAAAAAGACAAGATTGTATAATCCTGTCTTTTTTAGTTGGGGGATTAGGAAATTTATATTGACTTCCTAAAAGCCCTCTTCCTTAAATTGCAACTCACATGAGTCAACAATTTTCAGGAGTTCTTCTATCTCACCGGGTCTAGAGGATATAAACTCGGTGAAAAGGTGCAAGACCATCTGTAGTTTGGACTTATCTCGAAAAGACAAATTCCTTAAAACTTGTTTTAAATTATCATTTGGTGAAATAGCATCTAGGATACACAAATCTTTATGTATATCCTCAGAGATATTGGAAATTTGAATATCTTGAATAGCTAATATAGCCAATTCATTTTTAAAATCCAATAAATTGCTATCATCTTTGACAAAAAATGATAATTCCAAAAAATCAGATAATAATAATAGATCTGATTTAGGGTATCCTTCCTTGACTACAGAAGAAATTAAATCTTCTGAAAATTTTAGAGAAAAGATTTTTCTCTTTTCAAATTGATCAAGAAAGAACCCTATGGCAGATGGCTGTGCTAAATGCTCTTTTCTAACTTTCCGAAATATATTTTCGGCAATTGTCTTTATTTCCATACTTAACCTCCTCTATGGAAAAGCAAGCTGTCAAAAATTCTGACAGCAGTTTATGAGTTGCATACATATATATTAACATAAAACTAAATGAAAATCAAATTTTTTTCATCTATTTACTATTTTACATAATAGACGAAATAAATTAAATTATGTCGACTTTACCATACATAAATGAAAAAAGAAATAAAAAAATATTGCAACGAAAAAAAATGTAAAATATAATAAAAAAATAGAAAAAATACAAAAGAAAGGGGAAAAAATGGAAAGGAAAATAAAAAAAGAAAAAGGAATAACATTAATAGCGTTGGTAATAACAATTATTGTATTATTAATATTAGCAGGGGTAGCAATTGCAACTCTGACAGGAGAAAATGGAATATTAAATAAGGCAACAACAGCAGCACTTGAAACAGATTTATCACGGAATAGAAGAGGCAGCAAATCTAGCATATACATCAAAATTAA
>CALXAB010000028.1 GCA_944386175.1 uncultured Clostridia bacterium | reverse complement strand
TATCCATCAAAAAAACTGATAGAATTTTATCAATTTTATTTTGAATTTTTCTATCAGTTTTATTTTAACATTTACATGAATTAATTTCAGGATGAGGAATAACTACTTTAGCATACTCATCACTTTGGAATACGTCATTTATTATCTGTTCTGTTGATTTTGTTGAACTCTTCATATATAATGAATCTAAATAACTATTAATTTTATCTTCAAGAGAAGGAATTAAATCTCTTGATTCAACCTTGCCACTTTTATCAAATATAAGCTTATATTTCTTTGTTTTAGCTTCTAGTCGCCTGATTTCAGATATTTTTTCTATTGATTTTTTATCTAATGTTGGTTCAATAATTGAAACATCCAATTTATCTTTTTCTCTTGTTCCGTTGCTTTTTACCATATAAGTATATTCTTTTGACTGGGTTTTTAATTTTATGCCTTTATAGTCAACTGCTATGTTGTTATATATCATATCAAATAATTTTTTAGACATTACTTTCTCTGTACCAACAAATCTTCCAATTCTTTCATCAAAAGCATGGCTATACGTTGTTACTTCATGGTTATTTACTTTATAAACAAATAACCTAACATCTAATAAATTGCTATTATTTATACTTGCATTTATATTATGATAGCCAGATTTTAAATTTCCATTTGAATCTATAATATTATTAGTTTTTATTTCTTTTTTATCTTCTATACTGTATCCGACTTCCTGTAATTTTTTTATTATCTTAGGTAAATCTTCTTCTTTACACATAATGTCTATGTTACTATTTTGTCTATACAGATTATGATTAGTTTGAATTGCAGAAGAAATGCCACCTACAAGATATGCATCAATATCATCTAATTCTCCAAATATTCTTGACAATGTATCATAAGTAGTATGATAATCATCATAATTTTGTTTAGAAATATTTGCAAGCATAGGAAAATTATTTCTTCTAAATATATGATTAAAAATTCTTATAATATTATCTTTTATTTTTGACATTAAATTCTCCATAACTATTATTTTTTAAAATTTTATCATAATAATAAAGTTTTAACAATTATTTTAGCAGATTTTTTATCGAAAGGGGACGTTCCTTCAATCCCTAAAATTCGGGAACATGGGGACGGACCTCCCAAGTTTTACATCTCCCTTCCCCACTAGTAATCCCATTATCTCTAAATATGTGATTTTGAATGTGATTGAAATAATTTTAGAAATTCTTGATTAATTTTTTGGAAAATGTTCGCGTCGAGCTTTAGCTCGGACTAAGTGAAAGGATGCCAAAAAATTAATTTAGAATTTTTTAAATTATGTATTGAACCGAAAAATCACATATTTGGAGATAATGGGATTACTAGTGGGGAAGGGAGATGTAAAACTTGGGAGGTCCGTCCCCATGTTCCCGAATTTTAGGGATTGAAGGAACGTCCCCTAAAAAAAAGCATATAATAAAATATAGGAGGCACAAAATGGAATTTATAGCACATACTATATTTTGGACACTAGCCCTATATGGTTTATTCGAAATAATAAAAAATATTATATATATAACTACATATACAAAATTCAGATCAGATGGAATACACTTTATAATAGCCGTAAAAAACCAAGAAGAAGAGATAGAAGGATTTATACGCTCAACATTATTTAAAGTATTATATGGCAAAGAAGATTATCTAAAAAACATAATAGTAGCAGATTTAGAATCAACAGATAAAACAAAAACAATTGCAAAAAAATTAGAAAAAGAATATGATTGTCTTAAAGTTACAAATTGGAAGGAATGTAAAGACATTATAGATAATATTAATGATATATAAGACAAGAAAAAACAGTCAGGATAAAGACATGAAATTTTTTTAATGATAGTGTAAAATAAAGTGTGTAAGTTAAAGGTACCAAAAACTTATGCACTTTACTTTTTTTACAAGAAAAAATATAATAAAGAAAATGGAGGAAAAAATATGGGAAAGAAAATACAAAGAGATCCAAAAAGTGTAGCATTAGCACAAGCAATATTAGAGCAATATCAGCCGGAAACCAAAGATGATGTGGAAGATGCAATGAAAGACATTTTTGGACCAATATTTGAAGCAATGCTACAAGGAGAAATGAATGCACACTTAGGATATAAAAGTAATAATCACGAATACAAGGCAACAGAAAACCGTAGAAATGGATATGGTAGCAAAACACTAAAAACAACATATGGAGAAATACCAATAAATACCCCTAGGGATAGAGATGGAACATTTGAACCAATGGCAATACCAAAAAGAACAAGAGATGTATCAGGAATTGAAGATAAAGTAATATCAATGTATGCGAAAGGAATGAGCCAAAGAGATATTGCATCAACAATAGAAGATATATATGGATTTGAAATATCAGCAGAAACAGTTTCAGAAATAACAGATAAAGTAATAGAAGAAGTTACAGAATGGCAAAATAGACCATTAAAGAAGTTCTATGCATTTATGTTTGTAGATTGTATGTATGTCTCAATAAAAAAAGAATATGAAACCAAAGAATATGCAGTCTACACAATATTAGGCTATGATGCAAATGGGTATAAAGATATATTAGGAATATGGTTAAATGAGACAGAAAGCAAGCATAACTGGATGCAGATATTTGATGAACTAAAGTCCAGAGGAGTAGAAGATGTGTTGTTCATATCAATGGATGGAGTGACAGGGCTAGAAGAAGGAGCAAAAGCAATCTTCAAGAATGTAGTTGTTCAAAGATGTATAGTGCACCTCATAAGAAATTCGATAAAATACATACCTACAAAACAGTATAAAGCATTTACAAGTCAATTAAAGAAAATATATGGAGCACCAAGTTTAAAAGCAGCAGAAACTGAATTTGAGCGTTTCAAGCAAACCTGGAGTGAATATCCAGGAGCAGTGGATGTATGGGTAAGGAATTGGAAACATGTAGAGCAATTATTCAATTATGGAAGTGCAGTACGAAAAGTAATGTATACAACGAATGCAATAGAAAGTGTCAATTCAAGTTTTAGAAAAGTAACCAAAAGAGGCTCATTTCCAAATGAGACAGCCTTATTCAAACTTCTTTATCTTCGCGTTACAGAACTTTACAAAAAATGGAAAGACAGACCTATTTCAAATTGGGCAATGGTACGAAATCAAATAGCCATAAACCCTGAAATGCAAGCTAGAATTACAAAATATGAAAAAATATAAAACTGGAGGCTAATTAATGAAAACAAGCAAATATATAGAAATTCTAAGAGAAAATTGGATTAGAATATCAGATAAACAAGAAAGAGCAATTTTAGAGTATTGGGGTAAAAACATTGGTAATGAATTTACAGAACAAGATGTATGGGAACAAACGAGAAAGGTCATGAATGACGTTTAAAATCTAACTTTTTTAAATATTAATAAATAATAAATTCATTATAAAATTTTGATAAAATATCAAAGTTTTAATAAGCGAACTCAAATGCATCAAATTATGTATACTTGAGAGAATTTTTTACAACAATGAAAAAGATAAAAACCGATGGCTATTTTTAGACATCGATTTTATAAAAAATTTTAAATTTTAAAAAAAATTACACACTTTACTTGACAAAGTCTTTTTAATAATGTCTCTATCCATTGAGCTAACTTATTTAGAGATGGAAGAAATATCAAAATTACGTAGAATTTTGAATATCTCAACTGTCTCTTTTTCTACATTTCTTGAAATACTTTTTCTTATTCTTTTTAAACTCCTATTTTGTTGCTTTTTCACTTCATTTAATATCTTTAAACAAAATTTTTTTATAATTTGTAAATTATATAATGCCTTTTTATTCATTGTTGTATTATCATCACTTTTAAATGTAAAATCCATCTGCCAATGCAATTTGTTTTCTACATTCCAATGTGTCCTTATTGCATATGAAAATGTAGTTATATTTAATAACAAGCTTGATATGTAATAACGTTTTTCCTCTACTTTTGTACCATCTGATTTTTCAATTGTTTTCTTTACTAATCCAAAACTTTTTAGACCATCCCATAATTCTTTTTCTTCATACCAATTTACTTTTTCTGTTTGATAGTATTCATATGTTATTATTGATTCATGATTTTTTTCCCTTGTTAATTGGTAACCACCTTCATATCCTGATTCTATTATCAGTAATCTATCTTCATCAAAGTAGTCTTGAACATCTTTATAGAAATTTGGTTGATTTGCTTTTAATGCTACACAATAATCTCCTCCTTTGGCTCTTACCGCTTTTACATTTTCCTTTTGTGTATTTAGTGCATCCCATGTACATATTACATTTTTCAAATTTAATCTTTTTATTACTTCTGGTATTGCTGTTATTTCATTCGTTTTTTCTTCTATCATTTCTTGCTCTATACACATTTGTAATTTATCAGAATATACATTTAAAACATTTAATGGCTTTGTTTCTTCTACTATATATCCTTTTTTTCTTGCACTTCCTCTATCAACTTTTCCATCAAAAGATAATATATCTTTAAAAAATTTATTATCCATAAATTGAATACTTTTTACAAAATCTACAAATATTTTATTTAACTCTTGACAATCTATTAAACTTATGACTCTTTCATAAGTTTTTGCTGAAGGTATGCCACCTGTTAATTTTAAAAACTTCTTTAAAAAGTCTTTCTGTTCATTTGCATAATCTTCAATTTCTTCCCATTCATTGCAATCTGCCAAGACCGCTAATATTACAACCACAACAATATCCCAAATTTTGTATATTACTTTTCCTTTTTGCCTTTTATCACTTAACATCTTTGATTTTTCCTTTAACTCTTTTAATTTTGATATTTCTATTTCTCTAATTTCCATTTTATCTTTTGCTCCATTTCAAAGATATTATATCGTAATTTTTATATATTGGGAACTGTTTTTTATTGATTTTTATATTATTTTCAGGCTTTGAAAAATTTTTTCATGTCTTTATCCTGAAAAACAGTTGAGTAATATTGAAAACATAAAATTTTTATGATAAACTAGAAACATAAAAAACTTTATGTAAGTTTACAAGTTAGATATTGAAAGACTATAAGTAGATTTTGAAAGTTTATAAGTTAAATTTTGAAAAATAAAGAATAAAAACAAATTTACTTTTATATGAATAATGTATAAATGTGTAAAATTTTATACAAAAAGGAGAAAAGATGGAGCTAATAGGAGAATTACAGAACATAATATATAGAAACGAAATAAATGGCTATACAGTTGCAGAGTTTGAAACACAGGACGAAGCAACAACAATAGTAGGATATTTACCATTCATAAATCCAGGAGACAATTTAAAATTAGAAGGAAATTATGTAGAGCATAAAGAATATGGATTACAATTTAAAATAAATACATTTGAAAAATTAATGCCACAAACAATGAAAGCAATAGAAAAATACTTAGCAAGTGGAAATATAAAAGGAGTAGGAGAAGTAATAGCAAAAAGAATAGTAAAGCAATTTAAAGAAGAAACAATAGAAGTGTTAAAAAATGAACCCTATAGACTAGAAATAATTAAGGGAATATCAAAAGCAAAAGCAATAGAAATATCAGAAAGTTTTGTAGAAAATTGGGAAGTTTGGCAAATTGTAGGTTTTTTAGAAAAATTTGGTATAGGAGCAGAATATGCCAAAAAAGTATTTGATTTATATGGAGTAAATGCCATACAACAAATAGAAGAAGATCCATATTTATTATTAGATGTAACAAGAGGAATAGATTTTAAACAAATAGATAAAATGGCATTAGACTTAGGACTAGACTATATTGATGAGAAAAGAATACAAAGTGGAATAAAATATGGACTAATAAGATGTACAAATAATGGACATTCATGTGTGTTAAAAGAAAATTTAATATTTTTTGTTGAAGATTTATTAAATGTGAGTGAAGAACATATTGACAATGGATTGATAGACTTAAAATTAAAAAATCAAATAGTTATAGAAAAAAGAGAACAAGAAGAATGGGTATATTTAGACTATTTTTACAATACAGAAGAAGAGATAGCATTTAGAATTTTAAGATTACAAAGTGCAAAAAATTTAAAAAAGATAAATAATATATCTTCAAATTTAAAGAAAATAGAAAATATTTCAAAAATAGAATTATCAGACAAACAAAAAGAAGCAATAAATCTAGTAAATGAAAACAATGTGGTTATAATCACAGGTGGACCAGGTACGGGAAAAACAACGATAATAAAAAGTATTATAGACATTTATGAAGAGAAAAAATATAAAGTAGTATTGTGTGCTCCAACTGGAAGAGCAACAAAAAGAATGACAGAAACAACAGGAAAAGAAGCTTCAACCCTACATAGATTACTAGAGATAGGAAAAATAGATGATGATAGTTTGTATAAAAATTCAACTAATTATGAAGGAGCACCAATAGACGCAGATATAATAATTGTAGATGAATTATCAATGGTAGACATGTTTTTAATGAATTATTTATTAAAATGTGTATATTTAGGAACTAAGCTAGTATTAGTAGGAGATAGTGATCAATTAGCTTCTGTAGGACCAGGAAATGTACTAAAAGATATGGTGGTTTCTGAAAAAATAACAACAGTACATTTAGATAAAATTTTTAGACAAGCAGCAAAATCAAAAATTATATTAAATGCACACAGAGTAAACAATGGAGAGCCATTTGTATCAAAGCAAGATGATGATTTAGATAAAGATACAAAAGATGACTTTTTTTATATAAAAGAACAATCACAAGAAAAAATGCTATGGCAGGTAGTATCACTTTGTACAGGTAGATTAGAAAAATATGGAGATTATGATTTTTTTAAAAATATACAAGTACTAACACCAACCAAAAAAACAATGCTAGGAACAAAAGAATTAAATAAAGTATTACAAGAACAATTAAATCCAAATATTAATAATTTGCCAGAAAAAACAAGCATGGGAGCAATATATAGACAAGGTGATAGAATCATGCAAATAAAAAACAATTATGATATTATCTGGGAAAAAGAGGTAAATGGTAAAAAAGAACCAGGAAATGGAATTTTTAATGGAGAAATAGGAACAATAACCAATGTAGATGAAAAAGATAAAGTAGTAGAAATACAATTTGATGATGAAAAAGTAGCTTGGTATGAATTTTCTGAGCTAGATCAAATAGAACATAGTTATGCAATAACAATACATAAAGCACAACGGAAGTGAATTTGATGTAGTAATAATGGTAATACCACCAACTTCACCAATGCTATTAACTAGAAATTTACTATATACAGGAATAACAAGAGCAAAAAAATTATTAATAATTATTGGAAATGATAATGTAGTAAAATTTATGATAAATAATATAGATAGCAAAAAAAGAAATACAGGTTTAGAATTTAAATTAAGAAATACTTAAATTAAAAAATTAAATTAATGCTTAAAAAACATATAAATATCTAAAATTATGATTTATAGAATATATAAAATTTTAATAAAAAATATATTATTGCGAAAATACTGGAAGGAGCAAACAAAAAATAGAAAAAATATTAAATCTAATTTTTCCACCAATTTGTGGAGTATGTAAAAAAATTGATAACAACTATTTGTGTAAAAAATGTGAATTAATGTTACAAAAAGAAGCAGTTTTCAAAATAGAAGATTATAAAGATAAAAATTTTGAAAAGTTATTTTATTGTTTTAAATATGAAGGAAATATAAGAAAGTTAATACTAAACTATAAATTTAATGAAAAATCTTATTTATACAAAACATTTGTAAATTTTTTATTAAAAAATGAAAAATGGTTTGAAATATTTAAAACTTGTGATACAATTATACCAATTCCAATTAGCAAAAAAAGAAAAAAAGAAAGAGGATACAATCAATCATTATTAATAGCAAAAGAGCTTAGTAAAAAATTGCAACTTTCACTGAATAATAATTGTTTATATAAAATAAAAGACACAATTGAACAAAGTAAACTAAATAAAGAAGAACGTAAAAAAAATATACAAGGTGTATATAAATTAAAAAATGAACAAATGCTAGAAAATAAGAAAGTTTTGTTAATTGATGATATATATACAACTGGAAATACAGTAAATGAGGCAAGTAAAATTTTGAAAAAAGCAAAAGTTGATAGCATAATAGTTTTAACAATAGCAAAAGATTAAAAAGGTATAAGCAAATTAAAGAATTTAAGAGAGAATTTATTTATGAAACTTAAGTTTTTTAATTAAACTTCAACCTTAAGGAAGGATGAGAATTAATGGAAGAATTAGTAGAAAGTATATTAGATTATGTAAGATCAGATTATACTGATTATGCAATAATGATTAATGGTGAGTGGGGTTCAGGAAAGACACATTTTTGGAACAATAAAATAAAGAAAAAAATTGAATCAATGAAACTAAATGGAAAAAGATATACAACAATATATATGTCATTATATGGAATATCAAACTTAGAAGAAATTAGTAAAAAAATATTTATAGAAACGACGCAATTAATGGATAAAAATTTAAGAAAATACATGAATGCAAATGAACAAACAACAATACCTGAATATGCAAAAACAGGTATAGATATGGCTAATTTTTTTGGAGTAACACAAACAGGAGACAAATTAAATTATGAAGAATTTTTTTCTACTGATGATAAAGTATTATGTTTTGACGACTTAGAAAGAGCAAATGTAGATGTTATAGATATTTTAGGTTATATTAATAATTTTGTTGAACATGACCATATAAAAACCATAATAATATGTAATGAAAAAGAACTATCAACAAAATTAAAAAGTTCAAATTTAGAAATGAAGACATTTATAGCAACATATCTTTTGGACAAGCAGGATGAATTAAATAAAACTGACAAACCTATGGTTGAAAAGATACAAGAAAAAATAGAGCATGTATTTGACAAAGCTAATGACTATGAAAGAATAAAAGAAAAATTAATAGGTGAAACATTTGAATATGCTCCTAAATTTGATTATATTATAAATGGAATATTAATGAGGTATGAAAGCAATTCAGACTTAATAAGATTCTTAAGAGAAAACACAGGATTAATAATATCAACATTTAATAAAAGTGGAACAAGAAATTTAAGAATATTAAAACATGCATTAAATGATTTTATGAAAATATATGAAATGGTAAATAAATCATATCCAAATACAAGTCATAGAGTAATGCAAACAATGCTTATATTTACAATAGCTGTATCTTTTGAAATAAAAGCAGGAAAAATAACAAAAGATAAATTTATGAATATAAAAGATAATGATGAATATAAATCAATTTTAGTGTCATCAAGAATTTTAATGGATAATAGGCAATTTTATATAAAAGAATTTGATAGTAATTATTATTATAATTTTAAATCAGAATATAGATTTTTTAAATTTATAGAATATTATGTGAGAACACGTATTTTTGATATGAAATTGTTTAAAGAAAACATGGAAACAATTAGAAATACTGTTGATATAGAAAATTTGCCAGCATATAAAAGATTATTAACAGAGGAATATTGGAAAATATCTGATGACCAATTTGAAGATATTATAGAAGAGATATTAGAAGATGTAAAAGAAGGAAAAATAATACTAATAGATATGGTGAAAATTTTTGCATATTTTAGTTATTTTTCAAGAAAAGGATTAATAAAATATGATTTAAAAATATTAAAAGCTATATTTTTTGCAGGAATGAATGTTTCATCTTTATCTTCTAAATATTGTCCTAATATCGATGAAGAATTAGGAAAAATAGCAATAGAAGAAGTAGCAGAAGATATGGAGGATATATTAAAACATTTTCATACATTGAATAATCAATTATTAGATAAAATGTATAAAGAAAAAGCAGAAGAAATAATGAAATTTATTCCTATGAGGATGGAAATTTTTTATGAAAAATTCGATAAAGAATGTATGGATATACCAATATTTAAGTATTATGATACATTTCAATTATTTCAAAGAATTTCATGTGCAAGCAATGAAGATATAGTATTAATAAAAGAAAAATTATTAGATAGAGCCAATAAATATACAAAACAAATTGAACCAGAAATGAAAAATATTAAGCAATTAAAGCAAGTTATTGATGATTATTTAAAAGGTAAAGATCCAACAATAAAAATAGTAATGTTAAAAGAATTTTCAAAAAGTTTGGAACAAATATTAGGTAAATATAAAACTAATTTTTTACAGAGAAAAGAAGAAGATACTGAATAAAAAATAAAAATAAAGTATGTTAAATTTTTAGCATACTTTATTTTACATAGTTACCTATATTTCCATTTGACTTCCTAAAAAACTAGCAGCTGACTGAGCAACCTTTTTCTCAGCATCTGTCATTTTAGTTTTAGATTCTTTTGACATTAAAATTACAGTTCCAATAGTATCTCCATTTGAAACAATAGGGTATACTATTTGAGCATTATATTTTCGTTCAGCATTATCGTTTTTTGTGATAGGCATTGCAATATCGCTGTTTTCTTTACTAGTATAAATTTCTTTATCTTCCATTAATTGCTCTAATTCTTTACTAATATCTTGCTCCAAAAACTCCTTTTTAGAACCTCCTGATACAGCAATAATAGTATCTTTATCAGTGATACATGCAATATGCCCAGTTGTTTTAGACAAAGTCTCAGCATAACCAGCAGCGAATTCTGAAAGCTCTCCAATAGGAGAATATTTTTTTAAAATAACTTGACCTTCTCTATCGGTAAAAATTTCTAAAGGATCACCTTCTTTAATCCTTAATGTTTTTCTTATCTCTTTTGGAATAACAACTCTACCTAAATCATCTATTCTTCTTACAACACCTGTTGCTTTCATTTTTTTCCTCCTTTTTTAAATTATGTCTACTTTTATTATTTCAAATCAAGAAAAATTTATACATTTTTTCAAAAAAAATCATTTTTAATAATTTCATTATAAACGATATAAAATAATATGTTTCGATTTTATTGATAAGTATTAGTTTTCATGCTATCATAATAACTAGATAAAATAATTTCTGAGGTGTAATTTTAACTATTAAAGATTTAGAATAACACTAAGACATAAAAAATAATTATGATACTATTAGAAAAACAATTATACCATTTGCAACTTCCGGAGGAAGTGGAATGGGAAATACATTAGAAGAATTAAAAATATCTTGTTCTGATAAAACTAAATGGAAAGAAGGAAAAAGATTTTCTGCAAGTGTTTCAGAACAAGAATTAGAAAATTGGATAAAAATTTTAAATTTATAAATAGAGATAAAAATTATATTACAAATATATTACATTTATAGACAAAATGAAACAATTCATGTATAGTATAAGTATAATAAATCATAAGAAAAAGGAGTAGAAATGATAAAAAACCGTAAAACCCTTGAAACTGTAAGAGAGAGAGAACTACAGTTTAGTGAAAGAAAATATAAAGAAAAAGAAATAAAACTAATTAACACAAAAAGAGCAAATAAAAAGGGAAGAAAAAAGGTGATAATAAAAACATGCCAAATATTAAGGTATGTTCTTTGTTGTTGCCTTTTAATTTTTAGGGGAATAGAAAAAGTATATAGAAAGTGATACACAAATAGTAATTTTAAACTATTAAATAAAATTGACTTTAAATAATATATAGATATAATAAAAGAGAACAAAAAGTTAATAATAATTATAAAAGATAAAATAATAGGACAAGGGGGAAATAAAACGAATGAGGAAAATATCAAAAAAAGCAAAAGGAGTAACATTAATATCAATAGTAATTACGATAATAGTTTTATTGATATTAGCAGGAGTAACAATGGCAATGTTAACAAGTGAAAATGGAATATTGAAAAAAGCAGATAAAGCAACATTAAGTGCAGAATTGTCAAAATATAAGGAAGAATTAGAATTATATAAAGGTAGTAAATAGTAAATATATAGAAAATGCAGACTTTAAAGAAGAAACATTAACAGCAGGAAAAGAAAATTTAACATATAATACACAAAAAGAAGGAGAAACAGGAAACATAAAGATAGTAATAAATAGCATAACAGATGAATATTTTGAAAAGCTAGAAGTAATAAAAGGAAAATTACTAATTAATACAAAAGATATGCAAGAAATAGAAGTAGCACAAAGTTTAGGAATAGAAGTAAATCCATATGAAATAGACGAAAAGGGAGTGTTATTATCTTCTGATGGAAATTTGTTATTGATGGATAAAAATACAGGAAGTCTAACAATACCAGATTCGGTAACAGCAATAGGAGAAGGAGCATTTGCAAATTTAGAAGGGTTAAAAACAGTAATAATACCAGGAACGGTAAAAAGAATAGAGACAAATGCATTTAGAAACAATAAGGATTTAGAAAGAGTAATAATGAAAGAAGGAGTAGAATATATAGGAGTATCAGCATTTCAAGAATGTACAAACTTAAAGACAGTAGAAATGGCAAATACTATAAATGAAATAAAAGGCCAAGCTTTTTACTTTGATACTAGTATAGAAAATATAAATTTGCCTGCTAGTTTAACTGTAATCGAAGGGTATGTTTTCTGTGGTTGCAAAAGTATAAAAAATATAGAAACACTAGAGGGAATTAAAGAGATTAAGTCTAATTCTTTTAGGGATTGTTCAAATTTGCAAAAAGTAAAAATATCAAGTACAGTGTCAAAAATAGATGGAACAGCATTTAATAGGTGTCCTAGTTTAAATGAAATAGAAATAGCAGATGGAAATAAATATTTTAAATTTACAAATGGAATTTTATTAGGAAATGATAATACAGAAATGATTATAATACTAGAAAGTGCAGTAGTAGGAAACAGATTTGTTATTCCAAATACAGTAAAAAAATTATTTGATAACCAAATAGATGGATTAAAAAATGTAACAGTAATAGAAATACCAGCAAGTGTAGAATCGTTATCAGGAAATTTTATAACTGCAAGTATAACTGAGGTAGTAATAGATAAAAGTAATCCTAATTACGAGTCAGACGGGAAAATGATATATACAAAGGCTGAAAATAATAAAGAGCTAGTAAAATATTATGCGAATGAGGACAACGTAATAGTAGATAAAAAAATAAAAAGCATAAAATCATATGCATTTCAAGGTAAAAATTTAAAAACTATACAGTTGCCAGAAACATTGGAGAAAATAGAAGGTCAAGCATTTGGGCAATGTTCTAATTTGAAAAAGCTATCATTAGGAACAAATATAAAAAGTTTAAATAATATGTCAATATATAATTCAGGGATAGAAGAAATAGAGTTTATAAAAGATAGTAATGGAAATACAAATCCAAATTATAGTATAATAAATGGAGCTTTATATAATAAAGATGGAACAGTATTTATATCACCAATAAAACCATTAGAAACAATAATAACATATGAAATACCAAAAGGAGTGAAAGAGATAGCAGATCATGCATTTCATAATCAGAATAAAATGACAAGTATTAAAATACCAGAAACAGTAGAAAAAATAGGAGGATCATTTAATTATTGCAGTGCTTTAGAAAGTATAGAAATTCCAAAATCAGTTAAACAAATTAGTACATCATGTTTTACAAATGCCACCAATCTAAAAGAAATAAAAATAAATCAAAAACAAGGTAGTATACCAGGTTCACCATGGGGCTGTATGTATGGAGATAAAGCAGTAAAATGGGAATAATAGACATAATGGACAGGGCAAAAAAAGTCCATTATGTCTATTATTTATTGTATAAATATAAAAAATTCTTGATTTTTTAAATATCTTAAAGTATAATAAGATAAGCAAAATCAAGAAAAAGGAGAATACAATGAAAGCAATAGAGATAAGAGAAAAATATTTAAACTTTTTTAAAGAACATGGACATAAAGTAATTCCATCAGCACCATTAATTCCAGAAAATGACCCATCAGTACTATTTACAACAGCGGGAATGCAACCATTAGTACCATATTTATTAGGAGAAAAACATCCAGAAGGAACTAGACTAACAGACTATCAAAAATGTTTAAGAACAAATGATATAGACGAAGTAGGAGACAACAGACACTTAACATATTTCGAAATGTTAGGAAATTGGTCATTAGGTGATTATTTTAAAGAAGAATCAATAAAAATGAGTTTTGAATTCTTAACAAAAGAATTGCAAATACCAGTAGAAAAACTATCAGTAACATGTTTTGTTGGAGATGAAGATTGCCCAAAAGATGAAGTATCAGCAAATGCATGGAAAGAAGTAGGAATACCAGAAGAAAGAATATATTTTTATGGAAAAGATGACAATTGGTGGATAGCAGGAGAAGAAGGACCATGTGGACCAGATACAGAAATGTTCTATGATACAGGGAAACCAGCATGTGGACCAAATTGTCAGCCTTCATGTGATTGTGGAAAATATGTAGAAATTTGGAATAATGTTTTCATGGAATATTTTAAAGATAAAAATGGTTATTCAAAATTAAAACAACAAAATGTAGATACAGGATTAGGACTAGAAAGAATGACTATGTTACTACAAGGTAAAGAAACACCATTTGATACGGAATTATTTTCACCAATTATGGACAAGTTAAAAAATTTGCAAAAAATAGATATAATCGAAAGTAGAAGAATAATTGCAGAACACTTACGTTCAAGTATGATGATAATCTCAGATGGTGGAAGACCAAGTAATATAGATAGAGGGTATGTTCTTAGAAGACTAATAAGAAGATTGATAAGACATTTAAATAAATTACAAATAGATTTAAATGAATTAACAAACTTAATAGATATAAATGTAGAAAATCTAAAAGAAATGTATCCAGATTTAGAAAAAAATAAAGATATAATAAAAAGTGTAATAATAGAAGAAAAAGACAAGTTTGTAAAAACATTAACACATGGAGAAAAAGAATTTGAAAAAGAAGTAAGAAGATTAAAAGAACAAAATATAGGAACAATTCCAGGAGCAACAGTATTTAAATTATATGATACTTATGGCTTCCCACCAGAAGTAACAAAAGAATTAGCAGATGAAAACGGATTAAAAGTAGATTTAAAAGAATTTGAAGAACTATTCAAAAAACATCAAGAAAAATCAAGGCAAGGAGCAGAACAAAAATTCAAAGGTGGACTAGCAGATCAAAACGAAAAAACAATAGCATACCACACAGCTACACATTTATTACATCAAGCACTAAGAACAGTATTGGGAGACCATGTAAAACAAAGTGGTTCAAACATAACAGAAGAAAGATTAAGATTTGACTTTACACATCCACAAAAAATGACAAAAGAAGAGATACAAAAAGTAGAAGACTTGGTAAATGAACAAATACAAAGAAACTTAGACGTAACATGTGAAGAAATGAGCTATGAAGAAGCAAAAAAAACAGGTGCAATAGGATTATTTACAGACAAATATGGAGATAAAGTCAAAGTATATACAATAGGAGACTTTAGTAAAGAAATATGTGGAGGACCACATGTATCAAATACAAAAGGAATGGGAACATTTAAAATAAAAAAAGAAGAATCAAGTTCTTCAGGAATAAGAAGAATAAAAGCAGTACTTATTTAGTATTAGGGGACGTTCCTTTATTCCCTAATTTTCGGGATTGAAGGAACGTCCCCTTGAAAGGAGAAAATAGATATGAATGATTGTTTATTTTGTAAAATTATAAAAGGAGAAATTCCTTCAAATAAAGTATATGAAGATGAGGAAATATTAGCATTTTATGATATAAATCCAGCAGCTCCTATACACATATTAGTAATACCAAAAAAGCATATAGACTCATTAGCGAAAATAGAAAAAGAAGATGAATTACTAATAGGTAAGATATATGGAGTTATAAACAAAATAGCAGAGGAAAAAGGTTTTAAAGAAAAAGGATATAGAGTAATTGTTAATTGTGGAGAAAATGGAGGGCAAGAAGTTATGCATTTACATTTCCATATATTAGCTGGAACTAAGTTAGGAGATAAAATAGTTTAATATAAGGAAGATAAATATAAAAAATATATACACTTTTGGATCAAAATATGTTATAATATATATAGTGATAATAATGTACGGAGGTAAAAGAATGTTTGAGAGTAAATATAGTAAGATACTAACAGTTTTGTTAGTAATAGTAATTATAGCAATATTAGGTCTACTTGGGTATTTAGCATATGAGTATTACCAAAATTATGTTATTTCAACAGATGCAAATCAATTTGTAGATGATTTTAATGGTGAAGTAGCAGATGGGGATGGAAATGATCAAAATAAGACAGAAACATCAAACGAAAATCCATTTGACCAAATAGAAACGACAAATACAGTAGGAGGAACAAGTAAGACATATAAAGGTTTTGGAGTTTTGGGAACTATAGAAATACCATCAATTAGTTTAAAATATCCTGTACTTGATAAAGTAACACCAAAATCAATAGAAACAGCAGTTGCATTTTTGTATGGAACAGGTTTAAATAAGCCAGGGAACAGTGTTATTATAGGACATAATTATAGAAATGGATTATTTTTCTCAAATCTTAAAAAAGTAAATGTAGGAGAAAAAATCTACATAACAGATGTTGAAGGAAATAGAATGACTTATACAATATATAATAAATTTGAGGCAGCAGCAAATGATACTTCATTCTATCAAAGAGATACAGGAGGTAAACCAGAAATAACGTTATCTACTTGTACAGATGATAGTAGTGCAAGAATAATAGTTTTTGGAAAGACAGAATAATATATTTAAATAGAATTTAGAAAGAGTTAGAAAAAAATTCTAGCTCTTTTTGTGTCATATGAAAATCAAAGATTTTTGCATAATACCAACTATTACACTTAATTTAAGTTTTATATTTAAAAGTAAAAATTAAGGCTGTAATGAAAAATATAATAAAACTATTGATAAAATGTGTGGAGATATGGTAAAATATGGCAAATGAGATAAAAATAAAAGCTCTAATAAATTAGAACTTTTAAATTCACCTAAGTGAAACCAAATTACTTTGGTATTAAGGGTTAAACCTTATTTTAACTCATTGTGCTATTTTAGATAGTAATTAATAGCACTTACAATATACCATAAGAAGGGAGAAATTGTCAATATGGAAAAACAAAAAAATACAAAAATTTACAATGTAGGATTAGATATAGGAGTTGGATCAGTTGGTTGGTGTGTAACAGATGGAGAAGAAAACATTTTGAAAAGAAATAGCAAAAATATGTGGGGAGCCAGAATATTTAATGAGGCTAATACTGCAAAAGAAACAAGAATTTTAAGAGGAACTAGAAGAAGAATTGATAGAAGAAAAGAAAGAATAAATATATTACAAAGTTTAATATATGATGATATGGATAAAGAATATCCTAATTTTTTTCAATTATTAAAAGAAAGTTCATTAACCTTTGAAGACAAGATTATTTCAAAAAGTTTATTAGGAAAGAAACACAATTTATTTTCAGATGAAAAAATGACAGATTTAAATTATTATCATAATTTCCCAACAATATATCATTTAAGAAAATATTTAATAAATACAGATAAAAAAGTAGATTTAAGGCTTGTATATTTAGCTATACATCATATTATAAAATATAGAGGAAACTTTTTATATGATGGGGATTTTTCGAATAATACAAACGAAATAAATGAAAAACTAAATACAATAATAGAATTTTTAAATGAAAGATATAATATCGAATTAAAAGAAGAAAAGGAAAAAATAATAGACATATTGACTGAAAAAAATACTTCAAAATCGAATAAAAAAGATACTTTAATAAAATGTTTTGAATTTGAAAAATCTGAAAAACAAATTATAACAAATATCGTAAATTCATTTTTAGGATATTCTTTTGATATTAATAAAATTTTTGATACAAATTTTGAAAAAAATAAAATGTCATTTTCTTCTGAAGTAGACAATGAAGAAGATATAAAAAATGAGTTAAAAGAAGATGCAAATATTTATGAAACAATGAATGAAATATATAGTTGGTTTATATTACAAGATATACTAAAAGGAGAAAAATATATATCAGAGTCAATGATTGAAAAGTATAAAAAATATTCAAAAGACTTAAATACATTGAAATTAGTGTATAAAAAATATTTGCCAAATGAATACAATAATATGTTTAAAAAATACGAAAAAAACAATTATGTTGCATATCAAGGAAAAAGCCAAGGAAAAACATATAAAAAATGTTCTCCAGAAGAATTTTTTTCAAATTTGAAAAAGACAATTGAAAAATTGCCAGAAGAGTGTAAAGAAAAACAAGAAATTTTAAAAGATTTAGAAGAAAGAAATTTTTTAAGAAGATTAAATGTAACTGAAAATGCAGCAATACCATATCAGTTGCATAAAAAGGAATTAGAAAAAATATTAGAAAATCAATCTAAATATTATAAAACTTTAGAGGAAAATAAAGAAAATATATTAAAATTATTTGAGTTTAGAATACCATATTATGTAGGTCCATTATCAAAGAAAAAAGGAAAATGGTCATGGGTAGTTAGGAAAGAAAATGGGACAATAAGACCATGGAATTTTGAAAAAATAGTAGATGAAGATGCAACTGCAGAAGAATTTATTAAAAGAATGACAAATAAATGTACATATATATTAAATGAAGACGTTATACCAAAACAGTCTTTACTATATTCTAAATTCTGTGTATTGAATGAATTAAATAACATTAGAATAAACGGGAAACATATAGCAAAAGACACAAAAAAATTGATAATAGAACAATTATTTAAAGAGAAGAAAAAAGTAAGCAAAAAAATGTTGATAGATTTATATAAGACTGAAGGTATAACTATAAAAAGTATTGAAGGAATGCAAAATGAGGAAAGTTTTATGTCTAATATGTCATCATACATAGATATGAAAACAATATTAGGAAAAGTTGATGAAACAAATTATGAGAAATGTGAAAAATTAATTTATTGGATTACAATTTTTGAGGAAAAGAAAATCTTAAAAAGAAAAATAAAAAAGGAATACCCAGAACTTGCAGAAGAACAAGTAAATAAATTAATAAAATTAAGATATACAGGATGGTCTAGATTATCTAAAAAATTATTAACAGGTTTAAAAGCAAATGATGGGGAAACAATTATAGAAAAGTTAACAAACACACCTTTGAATTTTATGCAGATTATTAATGATAAAGACTATGGATTTGATAAACAATTAGAACAGTTAATGCCTAAAAAATCAGGAAAAGTAAAATATAGTGATGTAGATGAAATACCAACATCTCCAGCTAACAAAAGAGCAATATGGCAAACAATATGTGTAGTTGAAGAAATAACTAAAATTATGAAAGGCAAACCAAAGAATATATTTATAGAATTTGCAAGAGCAGAAGATTCAAATAAAAAAATGAAAGATACAAGACAAAAACAATTATTAAAAAAATATGATGAAATAGAAAAACAAATAAAAGAATTAAAAAATTATAATCATAATGTATATTTAGATTTAAAACAACATCAAAATGAAAAAACATTAAATGAGAAAATGTATTTATATTACATACAAAATGGTAAATGCCTATATTCTGGTAAACCACTTAACATTGATGAATTAAATAAATATGAGGTAGACCATATTTTACCACAATCATATATAAAAGATGATAGTATCGATAATAAAGCATTAGTATTAAAAGAAGAAAATCAAAGAAAAAAAGATAATTTATTTTTATCAGATGAAATAATAGATGCAAGGACACAATGGTGGAAGAGTTTATTAGAATGTGGATTAATTACACAGACAAAATATTACCGTTTAATAAGAAGAAAAATGTTAGAAACAGATTATGATAGAGAAAAGTTTGTACAAAGACAATTAGTAGAAACCAGACAAATAACAAAACACGTAACAAATTTATTAAAAAATCAATATGAAAATACTAACATATATGCTATTAGAGCAGAATTGACACATAATTTTAGAGATAAATATAATATTTATAAAAATAGAAATGTTAATAATTATCATCATGCACATGATGCGTATATTCTAAGTGTTATAGGAAATACATTGGAAAAGGAATGGAAAGGAACAGAAAAATTTAAATATAGTGAGTATGTAAAGCAATATATAAATGATGAAAAAACAAAATTTGAAAAAAATGGAATGATTTTAGGTTTCATAAATAAACGTATAGATATAGAAAAAGTAAGAAAAGTAATGAACTATAAAGATTGTTATATAAGTAGAATGTTAGAAGAAGGAACAGGTGCTTTCTATAAGCAAACTTTATACAGTCCAAAAGAAAATAAGAATTTAATAGAATTAAAGAAAAATAAAAATACAAAAAAATATGGTGGATATTCAAATGAAAACAAGGCATACTGCACTATATATGGATATGTAAATAATAAAAATGAAAAGGAATATGAATTAGTTGGAATTCCAATTAAGGTATCATATGATATAAAAAGAGGAAAAGAAACACTAGAAAATTATATAAGAAAGACATGTTTAGAAGGAAAAAAATACAGTGATTTTAAAATTATTAAAAATAAGATTTTAATGAATCAACAATATTTAGATGAAAATAATGAACTAATGAGATTTTGTAGTGATTCAGAGATAAGAAGTGATAAAGAATTAATTGTAGACAGAAAAATGTCAGAATTAATTTATTTAATGAATTCAAATGAAAAGAATTTAGATGACAAGCAAAAAGAAAGCTTAGAAAATAGATATATAGATATCTTTGATTATTTATTAGAAAAGTTAAATAAAGAATATAAAATATTTTCAACAATTTACAAGAAAATAGTCGATAAAAATATAAAATTTGAAGATTTAAATAAAGAAGACAAAAAGTCAACTATTAATGGATTAATTAGTTTAATGGAAATAGGACAAGGAAACTTAAAAGCTATTGGTTTAACTGAAAGAGAAGGGAGAAAAAACGGACAAACTTTTAAAACAAAAAAACTATTAAACATTACTTTTATAGATAAATCTGTAACAGGAATGTACGAAAGAAGGTATAAAATAAATGGGTTGGAGAACGGTAATAGTAAGTAAAAATTGTAAATTGAGTTATAAAAATGATTACCTAATAATAAGAAGTGAAGAGTTACAAATGATTCATTTATCAGAGATAGAAACAATAATTGTAGAAAATGGTATGGTGTCTATTACATCATACCTAATAAATGAATTAGCAATGCAAAAGATAAAAATAATATTTTGTGATGAAAAACATAATCCATCATGTGAAATGATGCCATACTATGGAGCATTTAACATAAGTAAAAAAATACTTAATCAAGCTAAATGGAAAAAAGATATCAAGCAAAAAGCATGGCAACAAATAGTAAAGCATAAAATACATAATCAAGCAATGTTATTAAAAAATTTAGAAATAAACGGATATGAAAAATTATTAGAATTTGAACAGCAAGTGGAATTGGACGATAAGACTAATAGAGAAGGACATGCAGCTAAAGTGTATTTTAATTTATTATTTGGTATGGATTTTTCGAGAGATAAAGAAGATAATACAAATACTGCTTTAGATTATGGATATTCAATAATATTATCATTACTAAATAGAGAAATTGTAAGTAAAGGTTATATAACACCATTGGGGATAAATCACAAAAGTGAATTTAATCAATTTAATTTATCCTGTGATTTAATGGAAATATTTAGGCCATTAGTTGATGAAATTGTATATAAGAACAGAGAGTTTGCTTTTGATAAAAAATTTAAGTATAAACTAATAGATATTTATAATCGACAAGTAATCATTAAAAACAAAGAACAATATTTATCTAATGCAGTTCCAATATTCATAACAAATGTATTTAATTTTCTAGAAGATAAAGAAAGTAAAATAATTAATTATGAGTTTTAGGTTTATGAGAATATTAGTATTTTTTGATTTACCAATGGAAACTGCAAAGGAAAGAAAAATATATTCAAAGTTTAGAAAGTTTTTAATAAATGAAGGATTTATAATGATGCAAAAGTCAGTTTATACAAAATTAGCACTTAATAATTCAATAGCAAATTCTATAAAAGATAAAATATATATAAGCAAACCAAAAGAAGGAATAGTACAAATGCTTACAATAACAGAAAAACAATTTAATAGTATTGAATACATTACTGGTAAAAAAGAAGAAAATGTATTAGATAATACTGAAAGGATGATAATATTATGAAACTAAGGATAAATGGATTTGAAAATGAGATTATATTTAATGAGGAATATATAAATGTGGTAACAATTGAGAATGCTAAATGCTTTTCTAATATTATAGGAATATTAAATGATAAAATTAATGGTATGGAATCAAATGAAATGTTTTTACTAGATGAAAAAAATCAAGAATTAAAGATGGATAAAAAAATGTATATAGTACTAGATATTTTTAATATAGATTATAATTCTAAAAAAATATTAAATAAGATATATGGAATAATAGAAGAAAATATTGAAAAAAATCAAGATTATGAAATTGATAAAATGGTTTTAGATTTAAGAAATTATATAATACAAGAAATTAATGAATTACCATTTGAGTTTGTGATGAAAAGTGAATTAGATGTTTCAGAAATACTAAAATTATATAATTTAAAAATTGATGATAAAAATTATACAACTATCTTAGAAAAAGTAGAAATGTTAATTGATATAATGACAACACTAAAAATAGCAGATATATTAGTAATTCCGAATTTAAAATTATTTTTAAGTGATGATGAATTAGTTGAATTATATAAATATTCATTGTATAATAATGTTAAATTATTTTTGATAGAGAGAAATACTAGTAAAAAGTTAAAATATGAAAATAATATTATAATAGATGAAAATTTCTGTGAATATATAATATAAATATTATCTAAAATGCCACAACGGAGTCATTAACCGAAAAAATCTAACCCAAATTTGAGGTTTTAGAATTGTGTTATTTTAGATAGTAATAAAACTGAGTTAAATGGTACTGAAAATTGGACTTTGTTTTAGAATTGTGTTATTTTAGATAGTAATAAAACTTTAGATATCGCATTCTTAAAAGATGATAAGTTTTAGAATTGTGTTATTTTAGATAGTAATAAAACAGAAGCAACAACAAGATTAGAACAATATTAGTTTTAGAATTGTGTTATTTTAGATAGTAATAAAACAGAAGCAGAAGACGACAGATATTTAGACGAGTTTTAGAATTGTGTTATTTTAGATAGTAATAAAACTCTTACCTGTTTTGTTGGACGTCAAGGTGGGTTTTAGAATTGTGTTATTTTAGATAGTAATAAAACATTAGACAGTAAACTAGAGCAAGAAACGATGTTTTAGAATTGTGTTATTTTAGATAGTAATAAAACAATGACACTTTCGTAAAATATCCACCATAGGTTTTAGAATT
>CALXAB010000027.1 GCA_944386175.1 uncultured Clostridia bacterium | reverse complement strand
GAAACTCCTAAAAGTTGACGTTTCTCTTACATTTGGAATTTACTTTTTCTTCTGGAATTTACTTTTACAACTCACCAAATTTTAGCTATATTTAATTATCCCATATTATTGCTTTATTATTATAATTTTATTATTTCTTTCACTGTATATAGTATGTTTACTTCTACTAAATTACTTTATTTTTTACTAATTTTGCATATGTTTCAAATATTGAGAAGAATTTTTTCCAATTTTGGACGCGTCCCCAAATTGGTAATTTTCACTTTTTTTCTGTAGTTCCATTATTGGTATTGGTAATATTGATATTGCTAAAGTAATTATCCATTGTGTTTGGTTTAATGGTACTAATTTAAATATTTCTGCTAGTTGTGGTATTATTGCTACTATTAGTTGTACTATAATTCCTAATAAGAAACTTCCTATCATAAATTTATTTTTGAATATATTTGTCTTAAATATAGATTTCTCACTTTTTATATTAAAACTGTGTATAAGTTCTAATAGTCCTATTGATATAAATGCCATTGTTCTTGCAACTTCTAGTCCATAATATTTGTTTCCTATGCTAAATGCTATTAATGTTAACATTCCTATCATTATTCCTTCTGTTACTATTTTTCCCCATAAGCCATCTGCGAATATTCCTTTTTTCGAGTTTACAGGTTTCCTGTCCATTATTCCTTTTTCTGCTGGTTCTAGTCCTAATGCTATTGCTGGTAATGAGTCTGTTACTAGATTTACCCATAATAATTGTATTGCAAGTAGTGGAGACTTAAATCCTAATATTAATCCCATAAATATTGTTACAATCTCTCCTATATTTGTTGCAATTAAAAAGTGTATTGCTTTTTTTATGTTGTCATATATATTTCTACCTTGTTTTACTGCTTCTACTATTGTTACAAAATTGTCATCTGTTAATATCATATCTGATGCATTTTTTGCAACATCTGTACCGTTTTTTCCCATTGCTATGCCTATATCTGCATTTTTCAGTGCTGGGCTATCATTTACTCCATCTCCTGTCATTGCTACTACTGCTCCTGTTTTTTGCCATGCTTTTACAATTCTTACTTTATGTTCTGGTGTTACTCTTGCAAATACAGAATATTTCTCTATATTTTTTTCTAGCTCATTTTGTGGTATATTATCTAATTCTTGCCCTGTAATTGCTCTATCATTTGTACCTAATATGTTTAGTTCTTTTGCTATTGCTTTTGCTGTTAATATATGGTCTCCTGTAATCATTACTGTTTTTATGCCTGCTTTTTTACATGTTTTAACTGCCTCTTTTACTCCTTCTCTTGGTGGATCTATCATTCCTATCAAACCTACAAATGTCAAGTTATTTTCAATTATATTACTTTCTATTTTAGATGGCATATTATCTATATCTTTATATGCCACTGCTATTACTCTTAGAGCTTTATTAGCCATATCTAAATTGTCTTTTTGAACTTTGTTTTTATCTATTTTTATACATCTATTTACTAATATATCTGGTGCTCCTTTTGTTATTACTCTATACTTATTTCCTATTTTATGAATTGTTGTCATCATCTTCCTATTAGAATCAAAAGGTATCTCACTTATACGTGGCATTATATTATATAAATCTTTTTTGTTTTTTCCATTTTCTATAGATTTATTTACTATTGCTACTTCTGTTGGTTCTCCTTGTACTTCTAATTTTGTATTTTCATATACAATTTCACAATCTGTACACATTGTTCCTAATTCTATTGTAAAATCAGGATTTTCTGATTTTATTTCTACAACTTTCATTTTATTTTGAGTTAAAGTTCCTGTTTTGTCTGAACATATTACACTACTACTTCCTAGTGTTTCTACTGCTGGTAGTTTTCTTATAATACTATTTTTCTTTGCCATTTTAGTAACTCCAATTGATAATACAATTGTTACTATTGCTGGCAATCCTTCTGGTATTGCTGCAACTGCTAACCCTACAGATGTCATAAACATTTCCATTGGTTCTATCTTTTTTATTATTCCCATAATGAATATTATAAGACATATAAATAAACATACTAATCCTAATATTTTTCCTACTTGATTTAATTTTTTCTGAATTGGTGTTTCTGGTGATTCATCATTTATCATCATATTTGCAATCTGTCCAACTTTTGTGTTCATACCTGTTTGAGTTACAACAGCTTTTGCATGTCCATTTACAACAATTCCTGTCATAAATCCCATATTTATCATATCACCTAAAGATGTCTTTTCTTTTACTATCTTATTTTCATCCTTAAGTATTGGTTCTGTTTCTCCTGTTAAACTAGATTCCTCTACTTTTAAATTAAAGCTCTCTATTATTCTGCAATCTGCTGGAACATAATTTCCTGCTTCTAAAATTATAATATCTCCTGGCACTAATTCTTCTGCATTTATTTCTGACGTTTGTCCATTTCTTACTACCTTAGCTTTTGTTGGTGTCATCTCTTTTAATGCCTCAATTGATTTTTCTGCTTTTGCTTCTTGTACTACTCCCATAATAGCATTTAATATTACTATTGCAATTATTATTACCGAATCTATATAATCATTTTCACCTTGTATGTACGAGATTACTGCTGAAACTATAGATGCAATTATCAATATTATTATCATAAAATCATTGAACTGCTTTACAAATTTTATGAAAATACTTTCTTTTTGCTTGTCCTTTAGCTTGTTTTTGCCATATTTGTCCTGCCTTTTTATAACTTCATCTTGCCTTAAACCTAATTTTTCATTTGTTTTTAATTTTCTCAAAACCTCATCTTTAATTAATGTATGCCACATATCTTTTCTCTCCTTTGTTTTTTTATTTACTTAAATGTATGTCCTATTCTTATCTTTTATACCAAAAAAGAGAATTGGGAACATTCTTTTTTAGTATTTTAGAGCGAAGCGATGTTCTTGTGTCAATTTTCACATCTGATTTTTTTCGACATATTATATTTTAAGAAAGGATGGGATTAAAGTGTTTATCAATTCTTTAATTTTAGCGATTTCAAGTAGTATAGATTCTTTAGGAATTGGTATTACTTATGGAATTAAAAATACTAAAATTTCGTATATAGCTAAAGTTGTTCTTTTTGTGATTTCTTTTATTATTTCTGTTATTTCTATATGGTTTGGAACAGTTTTAAAAAATATAGTTCCTATTCATTTTTCGAAGTATATAGGTAGCTTTATACTTATTTTGATGGGAGTTTTTATGTGTTTCCAAGCTATTAAAAATGATAATAATAAATCAAATAGTAACTTTTCTACGTTTTCAAATAATATTTCTCATCATTATATTAATGAAGAAAAAATTTATAGTTTTTTTATTAAGTTTTTAGGAATTACTATCCAAATTATTAAAAATCCTATTTCATCAGATTTTGATAAGTCTAATTCTATTGACGCTAAAGAGGCTTTGTTTCTGGGATTGGCTTTATCTTTAGATAGTTTTTGTATTGGTATTAGTTTAAGCATGTTAGATATTAATTCTATTGTTTTCCCTTTTTCTATTAGTCTATTTCAATTATTTTTTATGAGTTTTGGTAATTATTTAGGTCGTAAACTTAATAAAGTAAGTCATTTTCCAGACAATGTTTGGTCTGTTTCTTCAGGCATTTTATTAAGTATTATTGGTTTTTTTAAATTATTTGGTTAATTTTTATCATTTCAAATGATATTTTATCACTAATACTATATTGAATTTTTTAGTTTGACATTAGAAAATATACTATATATTTAGTTTAAGATTAACCTAGGAGGTATGTATGGTAAATTTTGAATCTAAAGATTTGTTTTATATTATAGGGAATAATATTAAGTATTATAGAAAGCTATATAATTTGAAAAAAGGTAAAATGACTCAAGCTAAACTAGCAGAATTGGTAAATGTATCAACTGCTCTTATTGGGAATCTTGAAAGCGAAAATATCGAACAAGGTATTAGTGTTTTTACTCTATGGAAAATTAGTAAAGCTTTAGATATTCCTATTGAGAAACTTTTTGAAGATAATTCTTCTAATTCAAATATGGTTTCTTAAATTATATTTTTTTAATATAGTTTTTTAAAATTCTCCAGAAAGTAAAATTTATTTGTAATGGGTCTTATCTATTATGAAGAACCAAAATGAGCTTTACCTATTATGAAAATTCAGCATGACTTTCATAATAGACAAAAATTTTACTTTCTGGAGAATTTTTATAATTATAAACACTATAATATTTTTTATTTTCAATTACAAATTATTTTAATTAATTGTTATTTTTTAGTTTCATTGAAAGAAGTTTTGAAATACCACTTTCTTCCATAGTAACACCATAAACAGTATCTGCCACTTCCATTGTACCTTTTCTATGTGTAATAACTAAAAATTGTGTTTCATTTGAAAATTTTTTAAGATAATCTGCATATCTATATACATTAACATCATCAAGTGCTGCTTCTATTTCATCAAGCACACAAAATGGGGCTGGATTTATTTTTAAAATTGCAAATAATAGTGCTATAGCTGTAAATGCTTTTTCTCCGCCTGATAATAATGTCATATTTTGCAATTTTTTTCCTGGTGGTTGTACTGTTATTTCTATTCCACATTCTAAAATATTTTCTTCATCTTCTAATTTTAGACTTGCTGTTCCTCCCCCAAATAATTCTTTAAATACTTCATTGAAGTTTTTATTTATTATTTCAAATCTTTCTTTAAATTGTTTTTTCATTATTCCTGTCATATCCGAAATCATTTTTCGTAATTTGGTCATTGTATTTTCTAAGTCCACTCTTTGTTCAGACATAAAATCATATCTTTCTTTTAAGTTTTTATATTCTTCAATTGAATCAATGTTTACACTTCCTAATTCTTTAATATCTGAACGTAAGTTGTTAACTTTTTTCTGTGTTAAAGATACATTATCTGGCTTTTTATAATCAGTTACAGAGTTTGGAGTTAATTCGTATTCCTCCCACATTTTGTTTATTATTGAATTTATATCATCTTCTAATTTACTTTTCTTAACGTCTAGTTTTACTATTTGTGATTTTAAGTCTTCTATAATTCCAAATTTTTCTGTTAATTGTTCTTCTTGTTCATTTAATTTTTGATTTTTTTGTATTCTAGAATTTTTTAATTCTTCTACTTTATTGCCACTTGATTTTACTTCTTGTTTTATCTTTTCTATATTTTGTGTCAATTCTTGAATTGAATTTTCTAGTTGTAAATTATCATTATTTATTTTCTCTATTTGTAACCTTTTATTTTCAATACTTTTATTTGCATTTTCTATATCTAGATTTATTCTTTCTTCTATTTCTTCTATAGAAGCTTCACTTTCATCAAAAGATGATACTGAAATTTTTAAATTTGTTATATCAAAATTTAAGTCATCAATATATTTTTGATTATCTTTGTTTATTTCTGCATATTCTTTAATTATTTTTGTTAATTTTTCTATTTCTTCATCTAATTTTTCTATTTCTTGTTTTATTTTTTCCTTATTATCAATTGCTTCTTTTTTTTGTGTTTCAAGTAAATCATTTTCTTCTTTTAATTTATTAAGTCTTGCTTCTAATTTTGATATATTTTCATCTATGGAAATGACTTTTTGTTTTTCTGTTGCATATGTTATATCTATTTCTTGTAATTCTTTTTCTAGACTTGTTGCAATATCTAGAGTATCTTCAATTGAATTTTCATATTCTTGCTTTTCTTTTTGCAATTTTTCTATTTTTTCTTTTATTGTTTTTATTTCTTTATCTAATTTTTCTATTTCTTTTCCTCTGCCTAGAATGTTTACAGTTTTTTTAGATACAGAACCTCCTGTTATAGCACCTGATGGATTTATTAAATCCCCTTCTAAGGTTACTATTCTAAAAGAATGATTATTTTGTTTAGCAATTTTTATTGCTGTGTCCATATTATCTACGATTACTGTTCTACCTAAAAGATTTAATATTATTTGCTCATACTTCTTATTAAATTTTATTAAATCTGACGCTACTCCAATATATCCTTTTTCATTAGCTTTTATTTTGTCTAATTTTTTTCCTTTTACAGACGATATAGGTAGAAAAGATGCTCTTCCTAATTTGTTTTTCCTTAAATGTTCTACTAATTTTTTTGCATCTTCGTCTGTATCTGTAACTATATTTTGCAAACTAATTCCTAGACACATTTCAATTGCTGTTTGATATTGTTCTGGAACTTCTATTATATTTGCTAATACTCCATGCATTCCTTTTCCTAATTCCTTAATATTCTCGCAATCTTTTAATAAATCTTTTACACTTTTTATATATCCTTCTTTTTCTTTTTCTGTTTCTATCAAGAATTTTTGTCTAGATTCTTTTATTCTCATTTCACTTGATAAGATATTTATATTGTTTTCGTAATTCTTTATTTTTCTATTTGCTTCTTCTTTCTTATTATTTATTTCTTCCATATTTTTTACAATTTTATTTCTTTTATTATCTATTTCATAAAATTGCTTTGAAATATCTTCTTTAGTAATTCTTGTACTGTCTAATTCTGATATATTTGATGTTATCTCATTTTTAATTTGTCTTTGCCTTTTTTCATAATTTTCATAATTTATGTTTTGTGTATTTATCTCTGATTGTAACTCATATTTTCTGTCTGTGTTTTCTTCTACTTTCTTTTTATGCCCTTCTATCTCTAATTCTTTATTTGATAGTTTTTTTGTTATTTTTTCTAATTCTTCTTCTTTTTGTTTTAACTCTAGTGCAAATTTTTCTTTGTTTTGTCTTAAATTATTCTTTTTGTCCTGTTTTTGTTTTACTTCTTCTTTTAATTCTTCTTCTTTTGTTCTTAATTCTTCTATTTCTTTTTCAAATCTTTCTTTGTTTTCTTTGTTATTTGTAATTCTAGTTTTTGCAACATTTATATCTGAATTTATCATTTCTATTTCTTTTTGACTTTCAAATCCTAAATTAGACATTTGTTCTATCTGGTTTGTTATATCATCTATTTGTGATTTTAACTCCTCTTTTAGAATTTTTATTCTTTCTAATCTTCCTTCTTCTTCATTACATTGGCTTTTATATACTTCTTCATCTTTTACTATTTCTTCTAAATTTGTTTTATATTTTTCGATATTATATATAAATAATCCTATTTCTATACTTTTTAATTCTTCTCTTAAATTCAAATACTTTTTGGCTTTTTCTGCTTGATTTTTTAGTGGTTCAATATTTGTTTCTATTTCTGATAATATATCATTTATTCTTAATAAATTTAACTTTGTATGTTCCAATTTTTTTTCAGTTTCTTGTTTTCTTACTCTATATTTTACAATTCCTGCTGCTTCCTCAAATATATGTCTTCTATCTTCTGATTTATTACTTAAAATTTCGTCAATTTTACCTTGTCCTATTATTGAATATCCATCTTTTCCTATTCCTGTATCCATAAATAATTCTAGCACATCTTTTAATCTACAAGGTACTTTATTTATATAGTATCCTGTTTCTCCACTTCTATATATTTTTCTTGTAACTGTTACTTCTGTGTATTCTATAGGTAAAATTCCATCTGAATTATCAAATACAAGTGAAGCTTCTGCAAATCCTAAAGATTTTCTGTTTTGAGTTCCTGCAAATATGATATCTAAAGATTTATTTCCTCTTAATGATTTAATACTTTGCTCTCCTAACACCCACCTTATTGCATCTGATATATTACTTTTTCCTGAACCATTTGGCCCTATTACACTTGTAATCCCTGGCATAAATTCTAATACTGTCTTGTCTGCAAAAGATTTAAAACCTTGTAATTCTAGTCTTTTTAAATACATTTATTATCACCTTTTGTTTTTCTTTTTATATTATTTCTTTTTTCTAATGTAAATTAAGTTTATACTATTTTGTGTATAAAAGTCAATATTGAATAATCTTAAACTTCATTTATATACACAAATTTATATAACTTATATAAATTAATTTTTTATATTACAAACTAAAACAGCCATATGATATATTAGTTTTCTCTTTTCCGGCGTACATTGCTCTAAAACTTCTATAAAATCTTTATATAAGTATTCATTTGATGTCATTGCTACACCTGTTATAACTTCACTTATTGATACCTCTAAAATTTCACAAATTTGAACTAATCTTGTCAAACTAATTTTAGTTTTCCCTTTCTCTATTCTACTTAAATACACTTCTGACATATCTAAAATTTCTGATAAATAAACTTGACTATAGCCCTTTTCTTGTCTTGCTTTTTTTAATCTTTCACCTATTAATTCATAATCAATCATAATATCTCCACCTCTCTTCGAAGGTAAATATATCATTATAGGTTTTAGTTTGTCAATACTTTTCTTTTAATTTATATATTTAATTTTACATTTAACTTTTTTATATGTATTTATCTAGTGTTACAATTCCTGAATATATAGTACATGATACACCAACAAATATAGTATTTTTCGGTTCAATACATAATTTAAAAAAATCTAAATTAATTTTTTGGTACCCTTTCACTTAGTCCGAGCTAAAGCTCGACGTGAACATTACCCAAAAAATTAATAAAGAATTTCTAAAATTATTTCTATCACATTCAAAATACTATATTTGTTGGTGTATCATGTACTATATATTTATGTATTGTAACTATTTAGTAAATTGCACAGTGATTTTCTGTGCAATTTACTTGACTTTATATGGTTTTAAAATCAATTTGTTATTTTATAACTTCTTCAGCATATTTATTATTAACAATTTTATCATAAGGTGCTTTTTCGCTAAGTTCTCCTGCCATTGTCATAACTTCTTGTAATCTGTTAAAACTCTCCTCTGTTAATATAGGTGTATCATTCCAAGCATCAATATCTTTATAACTTTTAACTGCATTTGCTAATTGTTCTAAATCTGTATCTGGGAAAAATGATTGTATGCTTTGTGCTACTTCTTCTGGTGAATGGTCTTTTACCCATTGTTGCCCTTTATATATTGCTTCTGTAAAATTTTTTATTAAATTTTCATTATTTTCTATATAACTTTTTTTAGCAAAATATGCTGTATATGGTATTTCTCCTGCTTCCTCTCCTACTGAAGCTACTATATATCCTTTTCCTTGTTCTTCTGTAAGTGAAGCTGTTGGTTCAAATAAAGTTACATACTCTGCATCACCACTTGCAAAAGCTCCTGCCATTAAGTCAAATTTTATACTATCATCTAATATCAAATCTGTTTGTGGATTTATTCCATTTTTCTTTAGCACATATTCTAATGTCATATATGGTACTCCACCTTTTCTACCTGGAATTACAGTTTTTCCTTTTAAATCTTGCCAACTAAAATTATCTGTGTTTTCTTTAGAAACTAAAAATGATCCATCTCTTTTTGTCATTTGTGCAAAAACTTGTGTATAATCTTCTTTTCCTTCATTATATACATATATTGACGCTTCTGGTCCTGCAAATCCTATATCACATTGCCCAGCTAATACGGCTGTCATTACAGCGTCTGCTCCTTGACCTGTAGATAACTCTACTTCTATTCCATTTTCTTTAAAATATCCATTATTTATTGCTACATATTGAGGTGCATAAAATACTGAACGCGTTACTTCATTTACTTTGATTAGTGTTTCTGATGTTTGTGTATCTTTGTTTTTATTAATCATAACTATTGAGATTATTCCTGCTATTAATACTATTACTAATAATACTAATATTATTCTGTTTTTCACTTTAAAAACCTCCTATCTTATATTTATACTATTTTTTCACTTGTACTTTTTTAGTTTTTAGGATAAATTTTTCTAATAATAATACTCCTGCATACATTACTCCTGCTAATACCCCCAATATTAAAACACTTGTCATTACTAAGTCTAATTTAAATACCTGCCCACCATATACTATTAAGTATCCTAGACCTGCTTTTGATACTAAAAATTCTCCTGATATTACTCCAACTAGGGATAATCCTATATTTACTTTTAAAGAATTTATAAATGTTGAAATATTTGCTGGTATTATTATTTTCAATAATATTTGTAGTTTGGAAGCTTTAAATGTTCTAGCCATTTTTATTAATTCCTTGTCAGTTCTTAAAAAGCCATTTAAATTTTCTAGTATTGTTACTACTAAAGATATTGCTACTGCCATTACTATAATTGCTGGCGTTCCTGCACCTACCCATATTATTATAACTGGGCCTAATGCTACTTTTGGTAAGCTATTTAAAACTACTAAATATGGGTCTAATACTTTTGCTAGAAAATTTGACCACCATAATATTATAGCTATTATTATTCCTAATATCGTACCTAATAAAAATCCTACTATTGTTTCATAGGTGGTGACTCCTATATGTTTTAATAAATCATTTGATCCTAAATTCATAAATGTTTCGAATATTCTACTTGGCTGACTTGTTATAAAACTGTCTATTATTTTTTTATTTGCAAGTATTTCCCAAACTGCTAGAAATATTATCAAAATTGATATTTGAGTTATTAATACTAATAGTTTCTTTTTTCTTTTACTTTTTAAATACTGCTTTCTTTCTTTTGAGACTATAAAATTATTCATCTACTCCCAGCTCCTTCCATAAAGTATCAAAATATTTACTGAATTTAGGGCTTTGTCTACAATTTATAGGATTACGATTTTCTATCTCAAAATTAATTTTATGGATATCTTTTATAGTACCTGGTCTTTTCGTTAGTACCATTACTCTATCTGACATACTTATTGCTTCTGATATGTCATGTGTTACTATTATTGCTGTTATATTCTCTTTTTTTAATATTGAGTAAATATCATTTGTAACCATTATTCTAGTTTGATAGTCTAATGCTGAAAAAGCCTCATCTAATAATAATATTTTTGGTTTAACAGCAAGTGTTCTAATTAATGCTACTCTTTGCCTCATTCCCCCTGATAGTTCTGATGGATATTTGTCTTTAAAATCATACAAATTATATTTTTTTAGCAAATTTTCTACATATTCTTTTGATTCGTTATTGTTTTTTCCTTTTATTTCTAAACCTAACATTGTATTTGATAAAATTGTTCTCCATTCTAATAAACAATCTCTTTGTAGCATATATCCTATTTTATCAGATATTCCTTCTATTTTCTCTCCTTCTATGTAGATTTCGCCGGCTGTTTTATCTTCTAATCCTGCTATTATTGATAATAGTGTTGATTTTCCACATCCACTTGGTCCTATTATTGAGACAAATTCTCCTTTTTTTACTCTAAAATTTATGTTATCTATTGCTAAGATTTCACTTTTCTTACTCTGATACTTTTTGCTAATTCCCTTTACTTCTAATATATTTTCCATCTTTTGCCTCCTTTTAATTTACCCTTATTTTATATTATGTAAAATATATTAAAAGTTTACAAAAATAACAAAGATATCTAATATATCTCACCTTAAATCTGAGATTTTTGAATTAGATATCTTTATAAATTTTATTCACTTTATAATTTTATAAAATCTACATATTTACTTCTATTTGTGAAGTTATCCATATTATGTTTATATTTATTTAAGTATTTTGCTTCTTTATTTTCTCTAGTTCTTTATCAGTAATACCTGTTACTTCTTTTATAAAATTATCTTCTTGACCTAAATCTAGCATCTTTTTAGATATTTGAATTTTTATTCTTATAGTAGCTTTTTCTTCTCCTTTTTGCTCAATTCTTTTCATTTTTCTTTTTTCTTCCTTCATTATCCTAGCCACTAGTGCTTCCATATTTTCACCACCTATCTTATTTTGGATTATCTCTAACAGCTGATTTTGTTCGTCTTCTTCTAATATTTCATCCAATAAATAAATTATAATATCTGCTAACTTTTCTAATATGTTTTTGTCTTTTTCATTTTTAAGTATCAATTTTATATTTTTTAATAATTCTTCCCTATCTTTTGACTTTTCTATTAATAAAGCATAACTAAACATTGTTTTTTTGGATAACAATTCATATATATTGTAATTATTTATATCTATTAAGTTATATGCTAAATCAATTCTATATTTTTCATATGTCGTTACTTTTATTTGTTGTTCTTTATAATTTAATGGTACTTTCCATCTTTGCTCACCTGTATATATCACTATTGGTACTATTATTGGATATTTTACTATTTTTTTGTTCCTTTTTTCTTTTGTCCATTCTTGAATTATGTCTATACAATAATTTAAAATTCTATATGGCATATTATAATCTATTGTTGATTGATGTTCTATTAAAAAGTACATCTTTTTATCTTTCATTTTATACACCATATCCGCTTCTTTTGATTTATATTTTTTAGTAATATAGCTATTTGTATATTTTTGCAGATTTTCTGACTTTAAAATTTGTCTTGGTTTTAAAAATTGATTTACTAAATTTGCTAATTCATTTTTATCTTTTAATATATTTTTAATTAATTTATCATGTGGTTTATCTTTTGGTTTTTGGTTTAATTGTAATTCTTTATCTTTTGTAGGAATAGGTCTGTATTCTTCACTTTCTTCTGCTAATCTTTCTGCATTTTTTAAATTAATATTATGAATACATTTAATATAGTCATAGTATGTAAAAATATTCAATATCATCCTCCTACATTATATTATTTGTTTAGTTATATGTCAATATCTATTTTGAAGTTAATTTAATTTTATATTTCTCACCTTCTTACTTTTTCTTTTTCTTGATTTTTTTGTTTTTTGGATTTAAAATTTGATAAAAATTTTTTGATATAAATGTGTTTGAATTTATACTTTTATATTAAATCATATTTTAATGAATTTTTCAAGGTCTACATAAATATTTTTATTATATTTCATAATTAAAATTACAATTCATTGCTATTCAGGCAGATATATCAATAAATACTATATTTAATATTTATTAATATATCTATCTGATAGAGCTATGATGAATTGTACTAATTAAGAAATATCATCACTAACACTTTTAATTTCTAAAATATTAATTATCAAAATATGTACTCGTTTCTTGCAAATCTTCAAATTTATGTTGTCTTAATATCTCATAAGTTATTATAGCAACAGAATTTGATAAATTTAATGACCTTAAAGTTGGTAGCATTGGTATTCTTATTGTCTTTGAATCCAAATATTTCTCTAAAAGCCATTCTGGTAAACCTTTAGTCTCTTTACCATATAATACGAATACTTCATCCATTTTTGAATAATCAATGTCAGTATATTTAGTCTTTCCCTTTGTTGTAGCAAAAAACATATTATATTCTTCTGGTTTATATTTATTTAAAAAATCATCTAATGATTCATGCTCTTCTATATCAAGTTTGTCCCAATAATCTAATCCTGCTCTTTTTAATGATTTTTCGTCTATTTTAAAACCTAATGGATGTACAAGATGTAACTTAGAACCTGTTATTGCACAAGTTCTTGCTATATTTCCGTGTATTTTGTGGAATTTCTGGTTCAACCATTACTATGTGTACTCTCATTTTTATTACCTTCTTTTCTTTTTAGGGGACGTTCCTTTAATCCCGAAAATTAGTGCCAAAGGGGACGGGCTATTTTGGCACATTTTATTAATTTTATAATTAACTATTTTTAATCTATTAAATCAAAATGTGCCAAAATAGCCCGTCCCCTTTGGCACTAATTTTCGGGATTAAAGGAACGTCCCCTTTGTCTAACATATTCATATAATATTATTCCTGTTGCTACTGATGCATTTAGACTTTCTGTTTTACCAAGCATTGGTATTTTTACTTTTTTGTCTGCTAAGTTTTGTATGCTTTTTTGTACTCCATTTGCTTCATTTCCAATTACAACTACTTTTTTGTTATAATTAATATCATATATACTATTTTTTGTTTGTAATGATGTAACTACAATCTCAAATTTATGTTTTTTTATTTCTTTTAATGTTTTTTCTAAATCTTCACATTCTATGACTTTTACTCTAAATATTGCTCCCATTGTAGAACGCACCACTTTAGGATTATAACTGTCTGCTGTGTCTTTTGATACTAATATTTGTGTTAGACCTATGCTATCTACTGTTCTTAATATTGTTCCTAAGTTTCCTGGGTCTTGTATGCCATCTAATGCTACTATTATTTCTTGTTTATAATCTATATTGTTTTCACTACTTTCTTTTTCTATAATTGCTAATATTCCTTGTGGTGTTTTTACTTCTGTTAAATAATTATATAACTTTTTATTAATGTATATACATTCATATTTGGCTATTTCATACATTAATTCTTTTGGTATTGATTCTGCTTTTTCACACTCTTCACATATAATTATTTGTTTTATTTTTACTTTTTCTTGTATTGCTTCTTGTATTAGCTTTATACCTTCTATAACATATTCATTGCTTATATCTCTTTCTTTTTTGTCTTTTAATTTTTTTATGTGCTTTATTAATTCATTTTCTTTGCTTGAAATTACTTGCATAAAAACCTCTCTCTTTATTATAAAATTATTGCTTTTTAATAATATTATTGCAATTATTAAGGCAATAACTAGCATGAAAATATTATCTATAAACCAATAATGTATTTTTATTAGTTTGCAAACTTTTCATTTTTCTTTTCGTATATATTTTAACATAAAATATATAATTTATGCAATTCTTTTTTATTTTGCTCCTATCTAAATTTGTTATACTTCCATAAATATTATATCTTTCACATCTATAGTTGTATCAATTGTCTGATTATAATTAAATATAATCATAGGTCTTACATATTTAGTTCCTGGTCTAAATTTTATAAAACTATAAGCACCTGTATCTATTACTCCACTTATTTTATTTCTATAATTTTTCCAATTAGTACTTAGATTTTTTCCATATAAAAGCCCATAATTATAAGTTGCTCCACTGTTCCTTTGACTTAGTTTTGTTCCTTTTTCTATCTTTCCATATTTCCATGGTTCATTTAGATGTATAGTATTATTTTCGCTCTCAATACCACTTTCTTCAAATATATTATTTCCATTACTAGGATATTGATTTCTTGAATATGTTAATTCAGGATATTGGTACCCCTTACTATCTTTATAATTCCAAAATATAAATCCTCTTTGATAAATCTCTGTATTTTCTTTTTTAAAACCACTTACATCATTTAAATATACATCTGTATCTCCATTATTTAAATCTTGTTCTAGGTATGTCAATGATCCGTCTATATACATATAATTGAAAGGATTTATAGATCTTTTGTCTACATCATATTCCTGCAAGCCAATATATATTTTAGAATCTGTATTATTTGCTTTGGCGGTTATTGATTGAAAATATTCTTTACTACTATCTATTTCTATGTATTCATCTGGTACAATATGTATTTTTCTATTATTACTTTGCATTGTTAAATACTTTCCTTGTTCATTGTACTGCATATCTGAAAAATTAGTATTATTTTTTTCTTCTAACAAGCCATTTTTTACTAGATTATGCCCTATATTTATTTTTCCTTTCTCATCTATTATAAATGTATATCCCTCATATTTTCCTATTATATTTTCTCCGTTTTCACTTACTATTTCTATTCCTTCTAATCCACTTTTTTCCGTATCTTTTAAATATTCTACCATATCTATATTACCAGTATTTTTTTCTATTTGATATCCTGCTACTGCAAGTTCTAATTTTTCTTTTGTTCCTACTTTTTGTGTATCTTCTTTTGTATTAGTTGCTTTTGTTAATATTCCATTTTCTCCTGTCAGCATTGCTATACTTACTCCTGCTAGGATTAATAATAATATAATTGTTATTACTAATGCAATTAATGTTATCCCTTTTGGGTTATTTTGTTTAACTTTTTTCATTTGTTGCCTCCAATTTCTCTTTTTTTACTAATTTTTTCATTATATTTAACTTCATTATATTTAACTTCATTTTTTATTTCAATCTTATTCTTTTATTTTATCTTTTTATGTGCATTATTGTTAACATAAGTTTTATTATTTCTTTTTACTAATTTCTGCTATATAGGTTTTTTTAACAATAATTAAAATTATTTCTATTATTGCTCTACGAATATTTTGTGTTAAATTGAACATTACAACTCCACCTTTTATTGCTATTTTATCATTATATTTTGAATTGTAAATTCTATTTATAAAATTTTGTTATAATATTATTTACTCTTTTTGTTGCTTAATATAGTGTATAGGAGTCGATGAATTTATACAAAAAACTCTGACCATTTTCATTTTCATTATTATCCTCTAGGATTTATATATCTTAAAAAATTCTCTACTACTTCATTTTTTCATATTTTTTACCATAAATTAATAATAAGTTTTAAAAGGAAATTTTTAATTTTCTCCTAAATTTCTCAGAAATTCTGTTACATCATTTAATATTTGTCTCTCGTTTGTTGTTCCTATTTCTAATGTTATCATAGTTTTTATTCCTGGTGAGAATTTTATTTTATTTCCATATTTTTTTATTAATTCACTTACATTTAAATTTGTATCTGTTTCTTGTTTATTTTGTTCAAATGTAAATACTACTGCTGTTTTTTTGCTAATTATTTTACTTATATTTTGTTCTTTTGCTAGATATTTTATTCGTGCTATATCTATTAAGTTTTCTAATTCTTCTGGCATATTTCCAAATCTATCTATTATTTCGTCTATTACATTTTGTATATCTTCTTCATTATTACATAGTGCAATATTTTGATATACTTCAATTTTTTGATTAGGGTCTTGTATATATTCTTCTGGAATATAGCTTGTTACATTTAAGTCTATTTGTATATCTATTTCTGGTTTTATTTCTATTCCCTTCATTTCTTTTACTACTTCATCTAATAGGTTACAGTATGTGTCATATCCAACTTGTTCTAAATGTCCTGATTGTATTTCTCCGAAGTAAGCTTCCTGCACCTCTTATTTCTAAGTCTCTCATTGCTATTTTAAAACCTGATCCAAATTCTGTGAATTCTTTTATTGCTTTTAGTCTTTTGTCTGCAACTTCTGATAATAGTTTGTCTCTTTTATATGTTATATATGCATATGCTTGCCTATCACTTCTTCCTACTCTTCCTCTTATTTGATATAATTGTGCTAATCCCATTCTATCTGCATTTTCTACTATTATTGTGTTAGCATTTGGTATATCTATTCCTGTTTCTAAAATTGTTGTACATACTAATACATTACTTTTTCCTTCTATAAATTCTTTCATTATTTCTTCTATTTTACTACCTGTCATTTGCCCATGTGCATATGTAACTTCTGCCTCTGGTACTAGTTCTGATATTTCTATTGCCTTTCTTTCTATCCCTTGTACATTATTAAATATATAAAAAACTTGACCTCCTCTTTCTAATTCTTTTGTTATTGCTTCTTTTATTACTTCTTTATCATATTCTAATACATAAGTTTGTACTGGTTTTCTATTTTGAGGTGGTTCGTATATTACTGACATGTCTCTTATTCCTACTATTGACATGTGTAATGTTCTAGGAATTGGTGTTGCTGTCATTGTTAAAACATCTATACTTGATTTATATTGTTTAATTTTTTCTTTGGCTTTTACTCCAAAACGATGTTCTTCATCGACTATTAATAAACCTAAATCTTTAAATTCTACGTCTTTACTTAACATTCTATGTGTTCCAATTACTATATCTACTTCTCCTAATTTTAGTTTTTTTATTACTTCTGATTGATATTTTTTGCTTTTAAATCTATTTAATATTTCTATTTCTATTGGATAATCTTTCATTCTTTCTTTAAATTCTTGATATTGTTGCTCTGCAAGTACTGTTGTTGGTGCTAAATATGCTACCTGTTTTTGATCCATAACAGCTTTAAATGCTGCTCTTATTGCTACTTCCGTTTTCCCATATCCGACATCTCCGCATAATAACCTATCCATTGGTTTTGGAGTTTCCATATCTTTTTTTACTTCTTCTATACAACGTAATTGGTCATCTGTTTCTTGATATGGAAATTTTGATTCAAATTCATTTTGCCATGGTGTGTCTTTGCTAAAACTAAATCCTTGTGATTTTTCTCTTTTTGCATATAATTCGATTAGCTCTCTTGCTATTTCTCTTAAATTTTTCTTTACTTTTGCTTTAGTATTTTCCCAATCTTTACTTCCTAGTTTATTTAATTTAGGATTTAGTTTGTCTCCACCTATATATTTTCTAATTGAATCCATTTGGTTTGTTGGAACATATAATATGTCATCATTTTGATATTTTATTTTTATATAATCTTTTATTGTATTATCTGCATTTATAGTGTTAACACCTATGTATATTCCTATACCATATGTTCTATGTACTACATAGTCTCCAACTTTTAAATCTGCAAATACTACTTTTTCTCCTTCTTTAAAGGCTTGGTGAGCTATTCTTTTTTTTCTTTTTTCTCCATCAATTAAATTATTGGCTGATATTATTATTTGATTTGTTTCTATATTTTCAAATCCTGATGATAAGTTTCCTAATGTTATTGTTACTATGCTTTCAGTATTTTTGGCTATAATTGTTTGATTTAATTTTTCTTCATATTTATATATTATTTCTTCTTGCTGAAATATCTTTTCTAATTTTTTTGCTTTTTCTTTTGTATCAACTAAAATATATATTTTCTTTTTGTTTTTAATCCATGTTTTTATGTCTTTTATAAAACTTTCTAACTCACTTTTATAATAGTTTAATTGTCTATAATGAAATATATATTTTTCTATGTTTAATGTGTTATTATCTTCTTTTTCTGCATATATTATTTGCCTTTTTTCTAGCTGTTCTTTTATATCGTTATAATTATTTATGTTTTCTATGGCTTGTGGCACTATCTTTTGCTTATCTATTAATGTTTTTATTATATTTTCATTATCTTTTAATATGTTATCTGCTCTATTACTTATTTTTCTTTCTTCGTCTAATATAATACAATAATTGTTATTTAAATATTCTATTAATGTAACTAGATTATTATAGAAACAATCAATATATTTATCAATTTTGCTAATATAGTTTCCTGCTTTTATTTGTTCTATATCTTCTTCAATTATTTCTAGTTGTTCTTTATTTACATCAATTTTTCGTATTTTTGAACATACTTCTTCAATAGAATTTTGTAGTATATATTCATGTGCTGGATATATTGTTGCTTTTTCTAATGTGTTTATTGATCTTTGACTTGTTATATTAAAGTTTCTGATTGAGTCTACTTCATCTCCCCAAAATTCTATTCTAATTCCTGTATTTTCGGTTATTGAGATATCTAATATGTCTCCTCTTACACTAAATTGACCTCTTCCTTCTATTAGGTCATATCTTGAATACCCTAATTTTATTAATTTTTGTTTTGTTTCGTCTAAATTATATATTCCACCTATTTTAAATTCTAATTTGTTTTTATATACTATTTCTTTATCAGGTATTTTTTGTTGAATTGCTTCTATTGTTGTTACTATTATTAAATTCTTTTTAGAAGCTATCTTATTTAATGCTTCTATTCTTTCATATGGCAAGTCTTTACTTTCTGCTATATAATCATATGTTACTATTTCTTTTTTTGGAAATAATACAACTTTATCTGTAAAGTATTTTATATCTTCATATAGCCTTTTTGCTTGTATTTCATTATATGTTATTATACATATTGGTTTTTTATTAAATTCGTTAATTGCTCCAATTATTTGTAACATTCCCACGTCTGATAAGCCCAATATTTGTATTGGACTTACTTTGTTTTCTATTTGTTTGTCTAATTGAATGAATTTTTCATTCTTTCCTAATTCTCCTAATATGGTGTTCATTTGGTTTCTCCTTTATTTTTGCTTATCCATATTTATTTTTGTTTTTATATTTTATCATATTTTTTGGAAAATATAAAGGGAAAAATATAAAGAATTTCTAAAATTACTCCAATCACATCCAAAATACTATATTTATTGCTATTATTATCCTTGATATGGCGAATTGTAATTCTTTAATAATCATATTTTTAATTTCAGTGCATATAATATTACACAAATATTTTTAAGGAGATGAATTTATGTTAGAAAATTATCCTATGATACCTTATTTAGGTTACAAAGATGAAAATGTTAAAACCCCTCTTACTTTTCCTGCTCAACATCAATCTGTTCAACCTGGCTTTGAATATGAAATGAATCCATTGCCAATTTCAGAAAATCCTAACTACATACCAAGTGGAAAATTACAAAATAAGGTTTTAGTTATTTCAGGTGGTGATAGTGGTATTGGTCGTGCTATTAGTATTCTTTTTGCTAAAGAAGGTGCTGATATTGTTATTAGTTACTTAAATGAACATGAAGACGCAAATTATACTAAACAATTAGTTGAAAGTTATGGACGAAAATGTATTTTAATTCCTGGTGATTTACGTGATGAGAATTTATCTAAATATATTGCTGATACTGCAATGAATTGTTTTGGGAAAATTGATATTTTGATTAATAATTGTGGTGTGCAATTTCCTCAAAATAGTATTTTAGATATTTCTAGTCAACAATTAAAAGATACTTTTGAAACTAATATTTTTACATTTTTTTATTTGACTAAAGCTGTTTTACCTTATTTACAAGCTAATAGCAGTATTATTAATACTACTTCTATTACTGCTTTTGATGGAAAGAAGAATTTAATTGATTATTCTTCTACTAAAGGTGCTATAACTGTATTTACTAAATCTCTTGCTCTTTCTCTTGCTGATCAAAAAATTCGTGTTAATGCTGTTGCCCCTGGTCCTATTTGGACTCCTCTTATTCCTTCTTCTTTTAATGAACAAGAGGTAGAGATTTTTGGTACTGATACTCCTTTAAAACGTGCTGGTCAACCTTTTGAACTTGCTCCTGCTTATTTGTATCTTGCTAGTGATGATTCTAGATATGTTACTGGACAAATTATTCATGTTAATGGTGGATCTATTGTGTAATTTTGACTTTTTATGTCAATTGTTGTATAATATTTATAAGTGATTATTCACTTTATAACTTTTTAATTTGCAACCCCCTGTATGGGGAAAGGAGGAACATTATGAATAATAACATGACAAAAACTGCAAACTCTTGTATATGGGAAGTTCATACTTCTATAGGCACTTTTACGGTATATTTCCCATGTGGGGTATTCAATACGGTAGATAATTTCTTAAAAATTCCGAGAGCTATTCGGGATTTCGAGTTCATCCCACTTCCAGAAAGGGCTTCACAAGATGAAGAAGCTCATATAAATGAGCTAAACCATTTTGCCTTAGAAAATGCATTAAACAAAGCCATATACTTTGGCACACCCCTACCACAAGTCAGAGTCTCCCTTCATTGGGATGACAAAAAAGTATATGTCATGTAAGAAGCTTAGCTCACAGCATTGCTGTGAGCTAGTTTCTTCTCCTTGACATTTTATGTAAAATATGATATATTTTTTATGTAACTATTTAACAGTTTTTCTTATTTATGGAGGAAAACATTATGAAAAAAATAACTGTCGATGAAGCTACCAAATTGTTAGAACGTGGTTTTTTTCCAAAATGTCAGGTCGAACGGGATATAATGCGACCTGTAAGATCTGTTAGGGAACTTAATCTTCTTTTAACTCTTTCAGCCTATCAGCAATGCCAGTTTTATGGCTTTACTAAGAAAGAACTAAAAGATTTCAAAGTTCCTGATAATAGCATTGCTTTATCTGTCGAAGAGGCAGCAGATATGCTATTAACTAAGGAAACAATTTATGCAAAAACAATTTTAGGAAAAGAAGAAACGCTTTCCAATATGACTTCTTTTGCTTCCTTTATAAGGAAATGTGAGATTAATGGAGACAACTTTCTTCTTTATTGGCGTGGCTAATCTGTAAAAGCACTCTAAAGAGTTAATTACTTTTAGAGTGCTTTTACATTTTTACTACTAGTTTATTAAATTTAGAATTTATATATTTTTCTAGTTTAACCATAAATTCATCTGGTTTTATTTCTTTTTTAGCCACCATGTCTAGCCCCTTTTCCCAACTTGCTGTAAGCTTTGGATTTAACATATCTGGCATTGATATTCTTACAATATCATAAATATTTTCACCTTTATTTGTTGGTGTTACTATTTGTGTTTTTGTATTTATGTTTATATATTTTATTTTTTCTAGTTTTTTTATTATTTCTCCTCTTGTTGCACTTGTTCCTATTCCTGCTCCTTTTATTTGTTCTCTTAGTTCTTCATCTTCTATCAGTTTTCCTGCATTTTCCATAGCTAATATTATCGTTCCTGAATTGTATCTAGTAGGTGGTGATGTTTCCGCTTCTTTTATTTCAAAGTTGTTTACTAATATTTCTTGTCCTTTTTTCAATTTTTTCAATATTTCTAGATTTGTACTATCTTCTTTGCTTTCATCTTTGTTTTCTTGTTTATTTTCATCCTTATTTTCGCTTTTATTATTTTCTGAATTAGTATTGCTATTTTCTTGTTGTTTATTATTTTCTAGCTTATTTTTAATTGGTCTTAGTATTTCTAAAAATCCTTGTTTTGTACATACTTTACCACTACAATAAAATTTTTCATTTTCTATATCCACTGTAACTTGGATTTTACTATATTCTGCAGGTGGATAAAATATTGCTAAAAATCGTTTTACTATTACTTTATATACTTGTTTTTGCAAGTCATTTAATTGATTATAATTCTCGTATCCTTGACCTGTAGGTATTATTGCATAATGATCTGTTATTTTACTGTCATTTACATATTTCGTTTTTGTCAAGTTTGTTGAATATTTTTCTTCTGACATTTGTTTTATATATCCTTGTATTTCTTCATCTTTCATACCTCTTGCTATGCCATTTAAGTTTTTTGTTATTTCTTTTGCTACTGCTGTTGAAAGTACTCTTGCATCTGTTCTTGGATATGTTACTAATTTTTTTTCATATAAATTTTGTATTATATCTAAAGTTTCATCTGGTTTTATTTTAAATCTTTTTGTACACTCGTTTTGAATTTCAGCTAAATTAAACAGTAATGGTGCATTTTCTTTTTGTTTTGATTTCTTTAATTCTGAAATAATAGCTTTTTTCCCTTGCAATTCAGATATAAACTGTTTTGCTTCATTTTCTTTCTTAAATCCTGTTTCATTATACAATTTTGGAGATTCAAACATTTTTGATTTTTCATTTACTTTCCATTCAGCTTTAAAATTTTCCTTTTCGTCTCCAAATATTCCTACAATTTTATAATATTTTGTTTTAACAAAATTCCTTATTTCTCTTTCCCTAGATACTACCATTCCTAAGACACAAGTCATTACTCTTCCCACTGATATTGACGCCTTTTCTTCATTTATACTTTGTGCTAATTTTCTTCCGTAAATAATTGAAAGTAATCTCGAAAAATTTATTCCAATTAAATAATCCTCTTTTGCTCTTAAATATGCACTATCTGATAAACTATCATATTCTGACATTGGTTTTGCTTCTTTTATTCCTCTTAAGATTTCCTCTTGTGTTTGTGAATCAATCCATACTCTCTTCATCTTTGCTTTTGGATTTGGATGTGCCATCATAAATACTAGTCTTTGTATGTATTCTCCTTCACGTCCTGAGTCTCCTGCATTGTATATTTCTTCTATATCTTCTCTTTGCATTAATTCTTTTACAATATTAAATTGATTTGCAACTTGTGGTATAATCTCATATTTCCATTCTTCTGGAATAAATGGCAATGTGTCTAATCTCCAAAACTTTAATTTTTCATCATATTTTTCTGGATAACTCATTGTTACTAAATGTCCCACACACCAAGTTATTATCCAATTTTCTGATTCTAAATATCCGTTTTTTCTATTTGTTGTTATTTTTAAGGCTTTTGCAAATTCCATTGCTACTGATGGCTTTTCTGTTATTATTAATTTTTTACTCATTTTGTTATCCTCTTTTTAGATTTTAGTAGTTTCATTATATTTTTTAATTTGCATATATTATTTATTAGTTATGTATTAGTTTTATAAATTTTTAATTTATACTTAAAAATATGCTACAATTTAATTTTTTATTTTATTTTCTATATATGTATTTAAAATATTTATTAATTCAGCAACTTTTTGTTTTGTCTCCATATCTTTAAAATTAAATCTTGCTATTATTTTGTTTATATAATTCTGTTCTTTTATATATTTATAACTCTCTTTAAAATTAATGTCAAATGTATATGCTAATGTTGTAAACATACTATTTATGCTATTATATTCTCTTTTTCCTTTTATTTCTATCATTTGATTTTTATTTATGCTATTACAGATCTCATCTCTTAACTTAGATTGCTCTATTAGTTCTTCTTTTCCTTTCCAAAAAATATTCAAGCACTCAAATAATATGTCTATCTTATCTGCATCTCTTATAAGTTTTGAAAAAAATAATTCCTCTTCTGATAAATTTTCTTCAATTTCAAATTTATTGTGATTTTTTATAGCCTTCATAATTATATTATCATATTGGCTAGTTTCTATATATTTTCTAATGTCATGACTTAGTAATTCTGCCCCATAATCTCCATGGTCATATTTAGTTACTTCTTCATTATTTCTGAGCATCTCATATTGTTTAAATCTACCTATATCATGTAATAGTCCTATTAATTCTGCTAATTGTTGTTTTTCTTGATTTAAATTCATAGCTCTAGCTATTATTCTTGATATTTCAGCTACACGATATGTATGTTTTACTTTTAATTTTGCCTTATCATTACTTAAATCATATTTAGAAAGATATTCTTTATAATTTTTCCTTGCATATTCTAAATCAATCATTACTTTTCACCTCATTATTATAGATATTTCCAATTTTAACTATGTCAATATGTTAATTTGTTAATTTGAAGCAATTTTGTTTTTAATATTTCTAGTGCTTTTCTTCTTGAACTAATTTCATTTTTTTCATCACTTGAAAGCTCTGCTAAAGTTCTTCCATCATTCAATTCAAAAATTTCATCAAATCCAAAACCATTTTTGCCTCTGATATTTTCTGAAACATAGCCATCTATTTTTCCTTCTGCTGTTATTAAATCTTTACCATCTGTAAGAGCTATTGCCGTTATGAAAGTAATCTTTCTTTTCTCTTTTGGCACTCCTTTCAATTTATCTAATATTGCTAAATTTCTTTGCCTATCTGTACCTTCCATCCATCTTTTTGTATGTACTCCTGGAAACCCATTTAAATACTCTATTTCAATTCCTGAATCATCAGCTATACTTAGTTTTCCATCTACGAACTTTGAGATCTCTGTAGCTTTTTTTATTGCATTTTCTAAAAAAGTTTTTCCATCTTCTTTTATTTCTATATTTATATCTATGTTTAGCTCTTTTAATGAAATAATTTTATAATTATTTAATATTTCCTGTATTTCTTTTATCTTTCCTTTGTTGCTTGACGCTATTACTATTTCCATATTTTCCTTTCCAGTGCCAAAGGGGACGGGCTATTTTGACAACTAGGGGACGTTCCTTCAATCCCGAAAATTGCCAAAGGG
>CALXAB010000026.1 GCA_944386175.1 uncultured Clostridia bacterium | reverse complement strand
AAAAAAATAAATAAAAAAATAAATAAAAAAATAAATAAAAAAATAAATAAAAAAATAAATAAAAAAATAAATAAAAATAAATAAAAAATAATAAAAAATCAATCTTAAAATTAAGACTGATTTTTTTTAAATCTTAAATCATCACCAAAAAAATAATAAATATTATAATAACCGGCAATTCTAGAACCAATTCTTTCTTCATAATTATTAAAAATTTGATTTATATTTAAATTTGTTGATATTATTGTTTTTGTAATTTTATTATTTAAATTTAAAATTCTTGTATTAATTATAGTAAAAAGTTCACTTAATTTCATACTATTTAAATTTTCAGTACCTAGGTCATCTATTATCAATAAATCAGCTTCTAATACAGATTTATTAATATTATTTAAATAATTTTTTGACTTACTCATTTTATAATCTATTACGCTTTCAAGCAATACAGGGGCTGTTTGATAAAGAACAGTTTTTCCTTTTTTTAGTAATTCACTAGCTATACAGTTAGACATAAAACTTTTACCGTAAACCAGTATTTCCTGTAAATAATAGATTTTTTGTTTCTGGATTATCAAAATTTTCAACAAATCTAATGCAATTATTTTTTATATTTATAATATTTTGTCTTGGAGAAATATTATATTTATATTCTTCAATATTAATTTTATCAGAAAAAATATTTTCATTAAATGTTGAAAAATTTTCTTTATCCAAATTTGATATATTAGATTTATTGAAAGATATATTTAATAATTTTTGCTTTAAACAACTACACATTTCTGATTTATAATTATTTTTAGTAATATATCCAGTGTCATTACATAGTTTACATTCATAATTAGGTTTTAAATAATTAATATTTAAATTATTATTTTTTAAAATTTCCAACTTTTTATTATTTAATTCTTTTACTTTATTTTTAAAATCTTGAATAGAATTATTATTATTTAATAAAATATTTTTTGCAGTAGATATTGCTAAATTATTTAATTCATCTTCAATATTTTTTAATGCTGGAATTTTAGTATATAATTTTTCTTTTCTTTTTTCTAAATCTAATTCTGCTCTAATTTTTTTTTGTTCATATTCTTTTAATAAGTCTTCTAAAATTTCCTTAGGCATTTATTCCTCCTTACTAATATTATTAGCATACAAAAATTCTAAATTATCATATTTTCTTTGTTCATAATTAGTTTTACTAACTGAAGATTTTAAGTCTTTGAGATTTTTTGTTTGTTTTTTCCTTTGTTCTATAAATGCATTTACTTCTGAAACTGTTTTTAAATTTCTATCGTGCCAATCTGTTATAATATTATTTATATATTCAAAAGTTGGATTTTGTTTCATAGTTGTTCTTTTTAAAGCAATTTCTATTATATTCATATCATATCCAAAATTTAAAACCCAATTTTCTATATATGCTTCTTCATATTGAGTCAAGCCAGTATGTTTTCCTAATTTTTTTGCAATTAGTTTCTTATATTTATTTAGATTTTCTTGTTCTGCATAATAATTATCAAGGTCATTCCATGTTTTTACTTTGTTAGATGCCCAAGCTTCTGCTACTGCTTGAACATAATTTTTATGCATTGCACTGCGATTATAGCAATAATCAAATAAAGCTATCATAACTTGTTCATCAAAATTATATTTTTTGAACCACAAATCAATATCATTATACCAAGAAGGTCCCATAATACCTTGGAAATACATATTATTGATATGTTCAATAGCTTTTGCTCTAGATTTATTTTTTGAAGTTTGCTCTACTTTTTCCTTTGTCATTGTTAAATTTGGAGTATATAAACTATGAAGAGTCTTTTCTTGTAAATCTACAATCATATATCCTGTAGATTTTTTTAAAATTAACCCATTTTCTTCTAAATATTTTAATCCATCATTTATTAACTTTAAAGGAATATTTAATTTTTTTGATAAATCATTAAGTTTTATATCTTTATTATATTTACAAAGAAAAGATATATATAAATATATTTTTAAATAATCACCAGGAATTTGTGATAAGTATTCAGAAAAAAATATGTCTGGAATCATCGTTTCAGAAAATAAAAGTGATTTTTCATTTTGTTCTAATTTCATTTTTTAATCATTCCTTTCAAAGTCATAAATTTAGTTAGAAAATCGTAATTAACTTTCAATTTTAGTACTCCAAGTTAAATTATATTGCAAACCAAATTATACTCTTTTTAGACAAAAAATTCAAGAAATTTTATCATAAAAATAAATCTTTTGCTTAATATAAAATTTTAAAATATAAGAAAAAACATATAAAATATTTTCACCATTAAAGCCAAATACACTTAAAAGTAAAAAGGGAAAACAAAAAATAATAAATAAAAAAATTTTAATATTTAAATTTTGAAAAATTATATTGATAAATACAAAAACAATTAAAGCCCATATAATATTTGCAATAACTGTATTATAATCTAATACACCAAAAAGTTTATTTTTAAAATTATAATTTTGTGGAAAAATAAATTTCATAATTTATATTTAAATATCATTATTTATTTAATTGATATAAATAGTAATATTTAGAAACTCCTTTCTATACTAATATATATAATAATTAGATAAAATAAAAATTCGTATTTTTAAGTCTTAAGTTTTGAAAAGTTATTAACACTTTGTGAAATATTTGTGGAAACCCCACCAATAAATTCTCTAACAAATGAATTTGCTTTTATTAATACATAAATTCCGCCTATATAAATAAATTTGTTAAATAAATTATCTGAAGAAAAATCCATAGAAAATAATATAAGAAGAACTAATGAGACTATATTCTGGATAAATAGTAGAGAAAAAATATTACGAAGCCAAGATTTAAAAAACCAAGAAGTATTATTTAAACATAAAGATAAAATAGCAAAAGGGGATATTAAAATAAAAACTTTTATCATTATATATCTAAAAGAATATGATAGAACAAGACTTAAAAGCGATAATGTCAGCGTTCCTTTAATTAGACCATCAATAGTGAAAATATTAATAGAAGAGGAAGAAATGGAAATATTAGTATTTATAGTATTTATTAATTCAGAAAAACAAATATTTTTATTAAATAAATTTTCACCTAAATTCCTAATTGCTAAAGAAATATTAGAATTTAAATCTAATAACAAATCTAATAAGAAAAATGAAAAATTCATAAAAATACCAAATATTATTAATTTTATAATAAAACTAGATGGATTTTCTACTCCAAGATATGTTAAATGTGAAAGTAAATATTTTATGGCGTAATATAATATATAAGCAAGTAATAAAGAATTTGCAATTAATAAAATTCCATTTGTAGTGTTAGTGCCAAAAATATTTTCAAAGTTTTTATCATGTAAAATATCAGAACTTATAAATGTTATATCATCTAATACAGAATATAAATTATTATCAATTGAACTAAATAAATTTTCAAAAATAGTATTTATTGTATCAATTATTGTTTGTGTTATATTATTTGTTTGCTCCAAGAAAACCTCCTTACGATATTAAAGATTTAATAGCAGATAATATTAAATCTATTGCTAAAATAAATGCATAAGAAAACAACGAACCTTTTATAAGTTTTTTACCAGTTCTAATTTTTTCTTCATCACCAAAACTAAATTTTTTCATAAAAACACCAGTACCAACGGCAACGGCTGCTGCTGGAGTTGCTATTTTTAAAATCCAACTTTCTATATCTTCAAATGCATCATTTATTTTACTAACTATTTTAGGATCACCTAATGCAAAGGAATTTTCAGAAAAAGAGAATATAAAAATAATAAAAAATAAAATTAAAAATAATGTACAAAAAATATATTTTTTATAAAAAAAATCTTTCATTTAATCATCCTTTCTTTTCAAAATATGGAAACATTTTTAATTTTAAAGGTGGAAAAATTTTTCTTCCATCAGATAAAAAAGTAAGAGCGGTGAAAGTTTCTAATTTTTGTGTAAAAAAATTACTTTCATATATATAATCATTTTGAGTATAAGAGCTAAAAGTTTCAGATATACTAGAATTTTGGGAGTTAAAAGAGTTTGTTATATAACTAAAATTAGTTTCTTTTGCATTTTCAGAGATGGTTTTAGAAAATTTTTCTTTATCTTCTTTCCCTAATTGTTTTTGAGCTTCTTCTATAGTAAAAATGTCATCTGTTCTAAACCAAATTTTGTTTATTAAATTTTGAATTATTACTTTTACAGTTGCTTCATCTTTTATTGTTGATTTTATTGAAGAATAACTTTGAGTACTTACTATGTTAATACATTTAGCCTCTCTACTAAGAGAAAAGAAATCCCCATCAGTTTTTGTGGCATATTTATCATATTCATCACATATAAAGATGGAAGTATTTATTTTTTCCTTAGATAAATTAGAAATAACTTCTGTTTGAAAATCAAGTTTCATATAAGCTGCTATAATTTTTGAAAGCAAATTATATTCAGAAATATTCATATTAAGAACAACAATTTTACCATTTTGAATAACCTCTTCAAAACCATTAAAATTTAATTTTTCTTTAGGGGAACAAAAAGTAGAAACTACATCATAATCTGATACAAAAGTATTAGTAATTCTAGTTATTTCAGAAACTAATATACCTTTTGTTCTAGGATCTAAATTTTCAAATTCCTTTTGAAAAAAATTCAAACTAGAATTTAATTCATATATTTCATTTTTAGAAAATTTTGAAGATATAAAAAGTTCACGCAAAGTTTTAACTTTTTCTTTATAATATTCTGGTATTGTAATTAATTTATGAAGCTCTAAAAAAGTAACATATCCGTCATTGTATAATCTACAAAGTTTAATACATTCTGTTAATATTTGTTCTGCTTTATCCAACCAAAAAGATTCGGTATTATTTTCTGAAAATAAAGTAAGAATAGTTTTCAAACGATTAGCTAAAATTTGTGGTTTTAAATGAGGTTTGTGTAAAGGATTATAATATGTATTAGAATGTAATTCTATAACAATCAGATCATCTAAAAGGCCAAACTCTTGTGCATAGGATTGTACTTGCTTATAGAAATTACCTTTAACATCAAGAATTAACATTCCTACTTTATTTTCTCTATTAATAGAATTATATTCAAAAAATTGTTTAGAAAAAGGATACATTACACTAGAGGTTTTCCCGAGAACCTATAGTTCCTGTTATTAAAAAATTTTGATATAATCCTGATTCTGGTATTGATATATTTGTATTATTTTCTGGGTCATATCCTATTAAAAGCGATAATTTAGAAAAATCAAGTTTAGCTGAAATAGTTTTTTTATCTTTTTTTCTTTTAAACTTTAATAATATAGTATTTGATAATTTAGATATTTTTGAATACAAAAAATTATTTATTATGATATTTGAAAATATAAATGTAATAATATATGATATTTTTATGTATTTCCAAAGATCTGGATTTTTTGAGCAAATGTCAAAAGGTCTAATTCCATAAGTAATTATAACTTCTTGTGATGTATAAATTGGATAAAACAATCTGAAAATAAAAAAACTAGAAATTATTAACAAAATGAATATAAACAAAAAACGTTTTAAAAATTTAAAAATAATGACCTCCTTTATTTAAATGAATTTTTCTTGATTTTTAATTTAGAACCTTGTAAATTGTGAAAGATAAATATATCAAAATAAGTATATAATGAATATAAAGTTATTAAAAGATTAATAATAAAAGATATAAAGAATAAATCAATTAGTTTTAGAATAAAATCACCACCTTACGTTTCCATAATATATAACATTTTTTTAAATTTGTCTATACTTTTTTGAAAAAATATGCTAAAATTAAAAAATAATAAAAATTTTTATAAAAATAGGAGGAAAAATTATGACATATAATAAAGATACTAGAATTGGTGAAATATTAGAAAGAACACCAGAAAAAGCAGAAATATTATTAGAAATAGGAATGCATTGTTTGGGATGCCCTGCTTCACAAATGGAGACATTGGAAGAAGCATGTGAGGTACATGGGTTAGATGTTGAAGAAGTTTTAGAAAAAATAAATAAATAAATAATATTGTAATTTATTTTATATAATATAGAGAAGTTTATATAATCAATATTAAACAATTTATAAAAATATAGAATTTTTTGTATTGATTATATAAACAAAATTTGAAAAATAACAAAAATTCACAAAAAAGACAAAAAGTTTTAACATTTTTCAAGAAAAGTATTGACATTTATCCAAAAATATTGTAATATATAAAAGCATTGTTAATGCAATAGTGTTTTGGGCTATTAGCTCAGGTGGTAGAGCACTTGACTTTTAATCAAGTTGTCCCGCGTTCGAGTCGCGGATAGCTCACCAAAAGAACTAAATAACGTTTGATTATTTAGTTCTTTATTCTATAAGGCCCGTTGGTCAAGCGGTTAAGACACCGCCCTTTCACGGCGGAGACATGGGTTCGATTCCCGTACGGGTCACCAAAATTTAATATATGCCACTTTAGCTCAGTTGGCCAGAGCATCGCACTTGTAATGCGAGGGTCCCCAGTTCGAATCTGGGAAGTGGCTCCATAAGGTCATTAGTCTTGCAAAGGCGCTTGATTATTGGCTTTTTTTTTATGTCTAAAATCAAAAATTAATTTAAAAGAAACAAGTAAAACTCTCTTAGTATCTAAGCGTTTAATACTCTTAAAGATTTCATCAATAACATTAGAAGAAAAAGTTAAAATGCTATTATATTCAGGATGTTCTTCTAAATAAGGAAATACATAAGTCCATAAATTTCTACTATAATTTTCTAATGTTGTTGGACTTAAATATTCTTCACTATCACAATCAGCCTTTGTCCTGTTATGTGAGTGACTTAACCATTCAACAATAATTTCACTAAATAGTTTTTCAGTGTTAGTAGCCAAATTACTTTGATTAGATATTGTGAAATTGGGTGTAAGAGAACTGGGTGCATTTTCTTGTGAAAAATCTTTATTATTTGATATAAATGTTAAAAAATATTTTGTTGATAATTTACGGATTCGATGAATATATTGAAAAACCAATTACTCAAAATAGTATAAAACCTATACTAAAAATGATATTAAAAACTTAAAATTTAAAAATAAAAGAAAATATGAAGAGGTTTACATTTACATAAATAAGTGCTATAATTCATGTATCAAGGCTAGTACTTGAAAAAAGTAGCAAAGATTTTTGGTACTAAAAAATCATACAGAAAACAGAAATAGGAGGGTAAAATAATGAAAGCAACCACAATCTTTGACAATTTATCAGAACAGTATATTTATATGGAACGGTATGTAAATGAAGGGTCTCCCAGTGGTTTTACACAAATCCATACAACTTCTTATGATACTAATCCATTCACCGGAAAAGACACATTCAAGTTATTACAATTTAAAGATGATGACTGCGAAACGATTATTGTAGGGAAAAGAAATGAGATTCTTTGTTCAAATATGAATTATGCTCATCCAGATTCTTTAAAGTCTACAATTTTAAAAGAATCAGGAAGAAAATTAGAAAAATCACAACTTATTGTATCTCCAACAGCAAGTGGAAGAACAATGCTTATTAGAAACAGTGGAATAAAAGGTTTTCTTAAATTGACCTATGATACTTCAAAAATAGGTAGATGTAGACGAGATATTTCTACTATTAGTGCAAATGCAAGTTTAGAAACCAGTAAGGTTATTAAAGATAGCATAGACAATGGAAATTTACCAAAGTGTTTCGCAATACTACCAGAAGAAACAATGAGAATATCCAAATTATATTCTTCAGAAGGAGTTTTTGAATGGGGAAGTATTTTTAGAAGTTTTGAAGCATATCCAAAATCACTAGGAAAAGTTCAAATAATTCCTGCTTTTTCACTTTTTTCAAAAGATACAAGATGTCCAGACGATGATTATCTAATAAATCAATTTATTGAATTAAGTAATCAAAATCCAGAAGAGTATCTTTGGAAAATAATAAAAATGACATTGGATGCCTTTTGGGGATTAATGTTGAATTGTGGATTAAGAGCAGAGATGCATTCTCAAAATTGTATGTATGAAATAAATACAGATTATACAATATCAAGGATAATTTTAAAAGATATGGAAGATGTGGATAGAGATCTAATTTTACAAAAATTTGTGGGTTTTAACCACAAATGGAATACATATCCATATAAATGTTATGATGCAAACTCTAAAGAATTTGAGTATAGAGCATCATATATGTATGATTTTAAATTAGGTGAATACTTAATAACTCCAATCATACAAAGAGTAGTAAATAAATATGAATTAGATTCTAAAAAAATAGAGCAAAGAATTCAAAAGTATGTTTCGAGTAAGTATTTACCGTTATTACCTAAAGATTATTTTCCAAAAAATAATCAATGGTATTATTGCAAAAACGAAGAAGTTTTACCAGGAGAAAATAGGAAATTTTATTCAAAAGAACATCCAAAATATCGGTAAAACGGTTTATGTGATATACTAAAAATGGTAATAATAAAACTAAATCAAAAGTCTAACTTTTTATAATAGTTAGATTTTTGATTTTTATTTTTATAATTTAAGATAATAAAAAAGTACAAATTGAAAAAATTTAGATAAAAATATTGATAAAATAAGATAATGGTAGTATAATGTAGGTTACATAAATAAAAAAGGAGGAATATGACAAATAATATATACATAAAAATAAATTTGAAAAATCAAATAAAGATAGAAGAAATTCATAAAGCTAAGCAAAATTAAAAAAAATAATATAAGTATAAATATATTAGGAAATGTTTATAACAAAAAGCAAAAAAGAATAACACCAAATGAAATATATGATTTATATATACAGCACAAACGAAATATTAGTAAATTTATAGAGGGAACTTATGCAATAATAATAATAGACTACGATAAAGATAAAATATATATTCATCAAGATTTTTTCGGAAATTGTCAATATATTTATTTTTATAAAGATAAAAATGAAATTATTATATCAAATAGACTAAGAACTATAATATTGAATAAAGAAACAAACTGGAAATTGAATTATAATGCTACAAAAAGATTTATAAAAAAGGGATATATTGTAGGAAAAAATACATTAATAAAAAATATATATAAGATACCTGGAAAAAAAGAATTAAAAATTGACTTAAAAAGAAAAAAAATCAAACTGGAAAGGTATAAAAAAGAAAGGTTAAAAAAAGAGCATATATCACTAGATAAGTATAACGAAACATTTGAAAAAGTAACTTTAAGTAGTATTCACGAAGATTTAGCTATTACAATTTCCTCAGGGTATGATACAAATTATTTATTATACAATATAAGAAAAAAATTAAATAAGCCGATAAATGCTTTTTGTATTGGAGGAAGAATTGGAAGAAATGAAATACCAATAGCTCAAAAAATATGCGAAAAATATCCAAATATGAAGTTTTTTTCTAAATTAGTAGACGGAGATAGTTTGATTAAATATCCTGAAATAATTTTTGCACTAGAGGGAGCTATATATGAATCAGGAATTTTTTTGCAATATGAATTATCTAAATTAGTAAATAAGTCAGGGAATCATAATATTGTTTTAGGAGAATGTGCAGATCAAGTATTAAATTATGAATTATATCATCCATTTATGGCAGTTATTAATAAGATTAAATATAATAAAAGCAAGATTATAAAGAAATTAATAAAAAATATAGATTATAAACCATATAAAGATGTATATGAAATGGCATCATATAAAATTATAAAGAAAAACGGAATTTTAATGAATTATTTTGGATTAAATCCAGAATATCCATATCTAAGAACTGAGTTCATTAAAATTGCTAAAAACGTAGTTGAATTAGGTGATAAAGAAAAGATTTTTCATAAAAAAGTGATTGATAATACATTATCAAGTAATGTATCAAAAATGTTACAAAAAATAGGAGGAGCAACAGAATTAAAAACATTATTTATAGGGAATATTGAATTAAATGATATAAAAGATTTATGTAAAAAGAGTAAATTTTTTAAAAATAAAACATTTGATGACAAATTTTATGAAATTGATTATTATATGAAGATATTATATTTAGAATTATTTGAAAAAATCTTTTTAGAAAAAAATAGTAAAAAAATATTAGAAGATAAAATTGATAAATATGATATATATTATTTTTTTCCGAATCTAAAAAAATAGGAAGGAAAAAATTATTTTAACCAAGTGATTATTTCAACATAAATTGAAAATGATGTATTATTATTATAAGTGAAAACGGATTAGGATTCAAATATGATAGAATTGATAAAATGTAAAAATAATAAAAATTTTTAAAATTAGATGTTATTCATACAAAAGCAAATAGATATAATTTACAATATAAAGAGACTTGAGTTACTAATAAGAAATTAATAAAAATATGTAGAAAAAAATATAGAAAGGACTATAAAAATGAATATAGGTATAGATATAGATGGTGTTATTTTGGACTTTCAAGACAGAATAAGAGTGTATGCAGAATGGTATGATTTAGAAGTATTTAAGAAAGGCGGACCAAAGAAAAAAGATGAAATAAAAGTTTGGAAAAGATATGATTGGAATGAAAATGAGGTTAATAAATTTGTAAATGAAACTTTTATAAAAGTTGCTAAAGAATCTAATATTGTTTGTTTTTCAAAGCAAATAATAGAAAGGTTAAAACAAGAAAATCATAAAATAATTATAATTACTACTAGAGGAGATTTTGCAGGAAATGAAATGATTGAGATTGCTAAAAAACAATTAGAATTAAATAACATAAATTATGACAAAATATATTGGAATGAACCAAATAAAGTTGAAATATGTAAAAAAGAAAAAATTGATTTTATGATAGATGATTATGCTGATAATTGTGAAGAATTATCAAAAGAAAAAATAAGAACAATCTATTTTAGGGCAAAAGATAATAGAAGATTAGCCGAAAATCACTATTTAAAAGAAGTAAGTAATTGGGTTGAAATATATAGATTTATAAAAGATAATAATAAATAGGAGATGAATAAAAATGTTAAGAGTTATGGTAGTAGGATTAGGTTATGTTGGATTGCCTATTGCTTTGTCTTTTGCTGAGAAATATGAAACTTATGGATTTGATATAGATAAAAACAAAATAGCTAATTACAAAAAAGGAATAGATATTAATAAACAATTTAATTATGAAGATTTGAAAAATACTAAAATAAAATTTACAAATAATCCAAAAGATATAAATAAAACAGATTTTGTTATTATAACTGTTCCAACTCCAATCGATTCAAAAAATAATCCGGATTTATATTTTTTAAAAAGTGCAACAGAAATAGTTTCTAAAAATATAAAAGAAGGAGCAACTATTATTTATGAATCAACTGTATATCCAGGAACAACAGAAGAAATATGCATTCCAATAATTGAAAAAGTATCAAAAATGCAATTAAATAAAAATTTCTTTGTTGGATATTCTCCAGAAAGGATAAATCCAGGAGATAAAAAACATAAATTTGAGAATATTACGAAAATTGTTTCAGGTTCAAATGAAGAAACAACAAATAATATAGCAAATTTATATCAAAAATGTTTAGAAAATAAAGTTATAAAGGTATCATCAATTAAAGTTGCAGAAGCATCTAAAATTATAGAAAATTCACAAAGGGATATAAATATAGCTTTTATTAATGAAGTATCAAAAATATTACATTCTATGAATATAAATACACAAGAAGTATTAAATGCAGCAAGAACAAAATGGAACTTTTTAGATTTCAGACCAGGATTAGTAGGAGGACACTGTATAGGAGTAGACCCATATTATTTGTCATATAAAGCTAAAAAAATAGGAGTGAATCCAGAAGTTATTTTAGCTGGAAGAAAAATAAATGATACAATGTCTATGTATATTGTTGAAAACTTGGAGAAAATATTAAAAGAAAACAATATAGAAATAAAAGATGCAAAAGTTCTTGTAAAAGGAATCACGTTTAAAGAAAATATTTCAGACATAAGAAATTCAAAAGCTATTGATATAGTTAAAGAGTTAAAACACAAAGGTATGAGTGTATATATTGAAGATTACAACGTAAATGAAGAAGAATTAAATAAAGCATATAATTTAACTTTAAAAGAAGAAATACCAAAAGTTAATGTAGTAATTTTAGCAGTAAAACACGATAAGTACTGTAAAATGACAATTAAGGACTTAAATGACTTGTTTGAAAAAAGAAACAATAAAAAAATAGTATTTGACTTACATTCAATTTTTAATAAAGAAAAATTAGAAAAAGGAGGATTCATAGTATGGAATCTTTAAGATTAGAAAATGGAGATTTAGTATTAATAACAGGCGTGGCAGGATTTATAGGATCAAATTTAGCAGAAAAATGTTTGGAATTAGGGATTAGAGTAAGAGGAATAGATAATTTTTCAAATGGAAAAATAGAAAATATAAAAGAATTTTTAACAAATAACAATTTTGAATTTTATGAAGGCGACATATGCGATTATAAACTATGTGAAAAAATATGTAAAGATGTAAAATATGTGTTTCACGAAGCTGCTTGGGGGTCAGTACCAAAATCAATAAATAAACCATTAGATTATACGTTAAACAATATTTTAGGAATGCATAATATGTTACATGCATCATATGTAAATAATGTAAAAACTTTTGTTTATGCATCATCAGCATCAGTTTATGGGGATAATGATGATAAAATAAAAAAAGTAGGAAGAGAGGGAAACCTATTGTCACCATATGCTCTAACTAAACAAACAGATGAAGAAATTGCAAAATTATATTATAGAGTATATAATTTCAGAACAATAGGATTACGTTACTTCAATGTTTTTGGTAAAAAGCAAAATCCATATTCAGAATATTCAGCAGTGATACCTAAGTTTACAAAAGCAATATTAGAAAACAAAGACATTATTATTAATGGAACAGGGACACAAAGTAGAGATTTTACATATATTGATAATGTTGTAGATGCGAATTTAAAGGCTTGTGTTGCTTCTGAATCGGCTAATGGAAGAATTTTTAACGTAGCTTGTGGTAAAAACACATCTGTAAATGATATATATAAAATATTATCAGATATTCTTAAAAAAGATACAAATGTAAAATATGGAGAAGAAAGAAAAGGTGATATAAAAAATTCTTTAGCAGACATAGAAGAAACATATAATGTATTGAAATATAAACCTATATATAATGTTAGGGAAGGCTTGGAAAAAACAGTAAAATGGTATGTTGAAAATTTAAAAATTGAAAGATAAAATATTATAGAGAAGAGGTATTAGTATGATGAAAAAGATAAGTTATAAATTAAAATATTATTATACAGATTATACAAAAAAGTATAATGAGGATGGAACATTTTATAATTGCGATACTAAACCAACACTGGTTACAATTAAACCAACATTGAACTGTATAGCAAATTGTAAACATTGTAATCCTAGAAGTAAAAAGTTTACACGTGAAAGAACATTGAATTTAGAAGAATATAATGAGTTATTCAAAAAATTAAAATCATTAGGAACAGAACAAATATGTGTTAGTGGAGGAGAACCACTGATATATAATAATATAGTTCAACTAATAAAGTTAATAACTCAAAATGGTATGAAAGCATCTTTAAATACTAATGGCTGGTTTCTAACTCAAGATATGTTCAAAAAACTTATTGATGCAGGATTATTGATTGTTAATTTATCAATAGATTATCCAACTACTGAAAAACATGATGAACTAAGAGGGCTACCAGGACTATTTAAAAAAGCAACTGAACAAATAAAAAAATGTAAAGAGACAGGTATTCCATTCAAGTTGAATGTAAGAATGGTTTTGTCAAAACATAATTATAGGGAAATATCAGAAATGATAAAACTAGCAAGAAAATTAAATGCGGACATGCTAAGTATTGATATGATAGAAGCTGACTCAAAGAATAAATTATTTTTACTAAACAAAGATGAAATAATTGATTTTAAGGAAAACTATGTTCCTATGATAGTAGAACAAGTAAAAAATTTGAATATTAAAGAAAATTTAAAGGAATTTAATATTCAACAATTAAAAGATATGTTTAATACAAATTTTAATCCAATACAAAATTTTGAGAATGGATTATATTGGCCAGATGAGCATATAAAGAAAAAATGTGATATACCAAGTTCATTTATGATTATTGAAGGAGATGGAATGGTATTACCTTGTAATGCAGTAGAGTATAATAGAGATAAAATAATTGGTAACATACTAGACACTGACATAATAAAATTATGGAATTCTAATGAATGGAATGAATTTAGAAAGAATAAAATGGACTTTTGCAGAGAATGTCCTATGAATATGTGTTATATGCTAGTATTTAATGATGAAGAAATTAATAGAGATTATTTTGAATAGGAGTGAAAAATGAAAATTTTAATTGGTGTATGCGGTATTGGGAAAGGTCATTGTATAAGAGAATATGAAATAAGTAAGGAATTAATTAAAAGGGGTCATGAAGTTAGAATATTAACATATAATGAAGGTGTAAATTTTTTTGAAAATACAGGTATAAAAACATATAATGTATATGTACCAATAATTTTATTTAAAAATGAAAAAATCGATATTGTAGATTGCTTTAAAAGAAATTTTTTGAAATTTATACCAGGAATAATAAAGGATAAAAAAATATTTAATTTATTAATTAAAGACAATTTTATTCCAGATGTATGTGTTAGCGACTATGAGCCAGTTACAGCTAGAATATCGTATAAGTTAAAAATCCCATTAATAAATATAGATCAACATAGTAAATTTATGTATATGAAAGAAGAAAGTATTAATGGATATTCTTGTACGGAAGAAAAAAGAAGATTAAAACTCTTTTTCCCAAAATCAGATAAAAAATATGTAGTTTCCTTTTATGAGTTACCAAAGAGTATTTTGCCTAAAAATGTAGAGATTGTTTATCCAATAATAAGGAATGATTTAAAGAAAATACAAAAAAACGTAAAAAACGAAAAAACGATAGTAGTATATCTTTCAAAATACATCAATATTCCAATAAAGCAAAAAATGGAAGATTTGATAAAAGTATTTAATCAATTTCCCAAATATAAATTCATAGTTTTTTCGACAGAATATTACAATAAACAATATAGAAATAAAAACAATGTAGAATTTAGAAAGAATGATAGAAAAGAATTTGTAAAAGAGTTAAAAGAGGCATTTTGTGTCATAAGTACAGCAGGGCATACTCTTATTTCAGAAGCATTGTACTGTAATATACCAATTTTTGTAGTACCATTACCAACTTTTGATCAGAATTATTGTGGACAATTTATAAATGAAAATAAAATAGGTTATTCTTCAGATGAAATTACATATTATAATCTTAGCAAATTTTTGAAAAATATAGAAATATATAAAGAGAATATAAAAAAATGTAATAAGCTAGTTAAAAAGACTGATTCATTAAATTATTTGGTTGATAAGATAGAAGAATATGATAAAAATAAGCAAAAGTGTTATATAGATGATGAAAAAATAAATGTAGAGTATAAGAAAAAGCAATAAAAAAACTAATACTAATATTAGCATAAAATGAAAAAATTAAGATTATTTATATAATGTAAACTAAAATGTAAAGCAGAAAATGGGAGAAAAATAAATGAAATTAATAATAAATGCAGATGATTTTGGAATAGATATTGACAGAGATATAGGAATAGCTTATGGAGTAATAAAAGGATATATAACAAGTGTAAGCGTAATAACAACTAATAAAATAGGAATAATAAGAAAAATTCTAATTAATATAATAAGAAAAAGGGCAAGTGTTGGAATACATATTAATTTGACAGATAATCCATTAATTGCATTTAATTTGGAAAATCTAATTTCAAAAGAATATAATTATAAAAAGAGTAAATTCTCATTTTGGAGAAATTCAATCAATAATACAATAAATATAAAAAATATAAAAAAAGAAATATATAAGCAATTAACAAAATTTGTTAAAGAATATAAATTTTTCCCTAATCATATTGACGGACATAATCATTGTAATATATTTAACAAAGAAATAGAAAAAATATTTGAAGAAATATCAGATAAGTATAGAATTCATTTAAGAATACCATATGAAAAGTTAGAAGATTTTGATGATAAATCAATAAGAAATAATGAATTTTTTAATGATTACTACAAATTCAAAAATAAAAATATAACTGATAAAGATATAATAGAAAATTTAGAGTATTTTTTTAAATATGATATGTATATAAATAATTATTTTTCTGATAAAAATTGCAAAAAAGATATGATAAATTATATAGGAACAATGTATGGATATTTTAGAGAGCCTAATATATTATATAATCAACTATTAAAATTTTCAGACAATGACATTATACAAATAATGGTGCATCCAGGTTTTTTTTGGAAAATAATTAAACATAAAACGCCCTTCTCAAACAAGGATAGGCTATTAGAATTAAATAGCTTAAAACACTTGAAAAATAAAGTGAAACAAGATAAAATTGAATATGTAAATTATAAAGTTATAACATATGAGAAATAAAAGAGTCATAAAAACTTTGAAATTAGACAAAATATACTATATAATAGCAACTATGTGAATTGTGATAAAAAAGTGATAGAGAGGAGTTTGTGAAACGATTGAAGATAACATATGATGTAAAAACAAAAAAAGAGAATAAATATAATCCAGAAGGAAGACATATTCTTATTGGTGGAGCCTGGCCTTATGCAAATAGTTCACTACATTTAGGACATTTGGCAGCTTTATTACCAGGAGATGTATTAGCCAGATATTATAGAGAAAATGGAGATAATGTCGTATATGTGTCAGGAACGGATTGTCATGGAACACCTATAACTCAAAGAGCAAAAAAAGAAGGAAGAACTGCTAAAGAAATCGCAGAGTCATATCATAAGGAATTTTCTAAGACTTTTATAGATATGGGTTTTTTATATGATTTATATGGGAAAACAGAAGATGAATATCATAAAAAAGAAGTACAGAAAATGCTAATAAGAATGTATAATAAAGGATATATTTACGAAAAAGAAGATAGACAACCATTTTGTAATCATTGCAATAGATTTTTAGCAGATAGAGAGTTAATATTAAAATGTCCAGTTTGTGGAGAAGAAAGTAAAGGAGATCAATGTGAGTGTGGTTATATACCCACAGAAACAGATTTGGATGGTGCAACTTGCGTGGAATGCGAAGAAAAAGTAACTTTAAAAGAAAATAAAAACCTATATTTAGCTCTATCAAAATTACAAAATCAAATAGAAAAATATTTTTTACAGAATTCTCAAAATTGGAGATTAAACTCTAGAAAAGAAACAAAAAAATATTTAAAAGAAGGATTAAGAGATCGAGCAGTTACCAGAAATCTTGATTGGGGAGTAGATGTGCCAATAGAAGGATATAAAGATAAAAAAATGTATGTATGGATAGAAGCTGTTTTAGGTTATATTACAATGGCACAAAAATATTGTATAGAAAAAAATTTAGAATGGGAAAAATTTTGGAAAAATAAGAATAGTAAAATATATATGATACATGGTAAAGATAATATAATATTTCATAGTATTATTTTACCAGCATTGCTTTTGGCTATGGATGACAATTATAAACTTCCTGATATAATGGTCTCATCAGAATATTTAAACATAAATTCAGAAAAAATATCAAAATCTAAAGGAAATGGAATAACTATTAATGATATGATAAGAGATTATAATTCTGATACATTGAGATATTTTTTAATAGCTAATGGACCAGAAAGGAGAGATAGTAATTTTTCAATTGAAGACTACATTACAGTTCATAATTCAGAAGTAACAAACAAGTATGGAAACTTAGTTAATAGGACTTTAAATTTTAAAGGGTTAGAGTATGTACCTAATGGACATATGGATTCACAAATCGAAAAAATGATTGAGAAAACTTATCAAGAAGTAGGAGAATATATAGAAAAAACAGAATTTAAAAAAGCAATATTAACTATTATGAATTTAGTTGAGAATGGTAACAAATATTATGATGAAAGAAAACCTTGGGAGCAGAAAAAGGATGATATAGAATCATTTAATGATACGATATATACATGCGCAAATCTAATTGCTAATTTATCAAATTTATATGATCCATTTATGCCAAATTCTTCATTAAAAATAAGAGGATATCTTGGAATTAAAGAAGCTAAATGGCAAAAAATTTCTATTGAACCAAATAACAAAATTTCAAATATTGAACCTTTATTTACTAGATTATAGAAAAATAAAAGTATAACTATTAAATTTAGTTATACTTTTTTGCGTAGTTAAAAATATTTCTAAACAAAAAAAGCAGATACATTTCTGCATGTGCTAAAAGATTTAGGGTAAATATATGAATTGAGTTATATTTAACATTATGCAGACCAGTAAGAGACTTAAAAATCAACAACACTATTCATTCCTTATCAATTCTTCATATTATTCATTTTGCATATCAAGAAAACTATGTAAAAAATTATTTGTCTTTTGTTGATTTTGTATGTTGGAAAGATTCTCTTTTTATTAATATCGCAATTTCTTCATTACATTTGGATAAAATTTTACAAATTTTTATATTGCATAGCCTTTAAGTCAATAAATAAAAGAGGTTTTGTAAGAAAAAGTCCCCACAAAATCCCCAAAAGCACAAACTAAAATGGTTCTATCTAAATTTAATTAAATCTCTTTAAACGATTTTAAATTTTTTAAAATTACTTGATATATAATTAAAAGACTGGTATTATAGTTATATCAAGTAATTGAGAATAAAAAAGTCAGTAAAAGACGGTTGACTTGTAATGCGAGGGTCATCCGTTCAAATCGGATAAGTGGCTCCATTATGAAGGTCAGTAGTCTTGAAAAATAGCTTGATTATTGGCTTTTTTTTATACAATTATATGATATAATCATATTCAAAGATAGCAATTTGTCTTGTAAGTTAAAAATGTATTTATAAATTTAATAGAAATTATAGACAAAATAAAAATAATATTGTAAAATAATTGACATAGGAAATGAGAATACGCAGATGTGGTTTACCTCCAACAAGGAGGTGAGGCGTATGGTAGAAATACATTCATTAATTGCAACAATATACATATTATATTATTCATTAATAGGGATAACTATCATTACGTTTGCCTTAATTATTGCATTAGTAGTAATTATTAGCAAACAAAAATAACCAACAAAAAAACACATCTGTAAAACTTTGCCGAGTTTGATGTGTTTTCATTAAACCGGCGAACCATGTTAGTGGTTTCTCCATTTCCTATATTTATTATAGTCTATTTAGGAGTAAAAAGTCAAGAAAAAATAAAAGATTTTTAATAATAAGTTTACAGGCAAATTACAGGTATTCTCATTAAATATTAATAAATTTTTTATCGTATGATATTTCTATATAAAAAGGAATGATTAAAAATGGAAAAAATTATAATAATAACAGGAGCATCCAGAGGAATTGGAAAAGAAATTGCTAAAAAATTAGCATTAAAAGGATTAAAAGTAATAGCAAATTATAATAAGTCAGAAAAAGAAATGGAAGAGCTTAAATTAGAATTAGAAAAAAAAGATATATATATTGACATAGTAAAAGCAGATGTATCAAAAAGAGAAGAAGCAAAAAAATTAGTACAATATGCATTAAATAAATATAAAAAAATAGATATATTAATAAACAATGCTGGTATATCTGAATATAAATTATTTACAGATGAAACAGATGAAGACTGGAATAATGTTATAAATACTAATTTATATTCAGCATTTGTTATGAGCCAAGAAGTTGTGCCTAATATGATTAGTAATCAAAATGGGTGTATTATAAATATATCATCAATATGGGGGCTTGTAGGAGCGTCTTTAGAAGTTTTGTATTCAGTTTCAAAAGCTGGAATGAATGGATTGACAAAAGCATTAGCCAAAGAATTAGGACCTTCTAATATTAGAGTTAATTCAATTGCACCTGGAATAATACAAACAGATATGATAAAAGATTTTAATAGTAAAGAGATAGAAGATATAAAACAGGATATTCCATTAGAAAAAATAGGAAAAACAGAAGATATTACCAAATGTGTAGAATGGTTAATTGAAGATAATTATACTACAGGACAAATAATATCAATAAATGGAGGTTGGGTAATAACGTAAATAATTTTTTTAATAATAAAAAGCGACATGTGTTGTCGCTTTTTATTATTAAAAAAATACAGTAAATATTATATATATATTAAGAGTTTGCTGATTTCTTTTTATAGTTTCCAGAAATTAATTTAGGAAGATAAGTAATAATTTTATATACTGCTAAACGAATTTTTTTACTCCATAAATATGATCTTCTTAATTTTTTAGGAGAACCAAGAGATAATGGTTCATCTTCCAAAACTAACAATTCTGCTTGAACTTTTTCTATAGGAAAAATATAATTTTGTCCATTATTATTATCCCATTCATCATTTCCATTTTTAAAACAGAAGTTAAATGAATCTCCATCACCTAATTGTATTTCTGCTTGAAATCCTAGTTCTGTTTTTTCCATTTTTATATCATTAACATTGTCCCAATTAATACCAAAACCATAATGAATAAAAACTTCTTCAGAAGCATCCTGAAAAAATTTACCTGTATAAGATATTTTTACTTTAGTATTTTCAATTAATTTATCAGTATTAAAAAAGATATTCTTTGTCAACTCCATTTTCTTTCTCTCCTTATTTATCTTTAGCTATGGACATTATAATATTATTTTCTACATTATTCAAGTATTTTATATAAAATTATCAAAATGTAATAATAATGTAATCAAAATGTAATAATTAATCAGTAAAAACATAAAATTATTAATATAGGATAAATTAAAATAATTAAATAAGTGTAGTATATTCAAAAAAAGGAGTGCAAATATTGTCAAAAAAGTAAGTTTATGATAATATTAAATTAGTAATTATAAAAGGGGTTTTTTATATGAAAGAAAATGCATTAAAAGAAAATTTGGAGGAAGAAAAAATGGATAATCCAAAGGAAAATCAAGAGCAAGAAAAAAATATTAAAGAAGAAGTTCTAATAAAGGATGAAAAAGAAATAAAAGAAAATGAAAATATTAAAGAAAGAATGGAGTCTAAAAAAGCTAATCAAGACACAACAAATAAGAATTCAGAAAATATAAAATCTGATAATGCACAAGAAAATACTAAAATAAATAGAGAAAAAGAAGATAAAATAAAATTCAAAAAAACCAATAATAAAAAAGAAATAAAAAAAATGAAAGGAAAAAACAACAAAAAAAGATGGATAGTTCTAGCAATTATTATTGGAGTTGTAATAATTTTCGCATTATTTTTCTCAACAATATTTGCATTAGTTAATATAAATAATGAAAAAATCATTAGTGGAATTTCCATAGAGGGAATAGAAATATCAGGATTGTCCAAGGAAGAAGCAAAATCAAAAATTGAAAGTTCATACAATGAAAAGAAAGCACAAGAATTAAAATTAAAATATCAAGATTATGAATCTACATTAAATCCAACAATTATGGAAGTTAATTATGATATAGAAAATGCAATAAATGAAGCATATTTGACAGGAAGAAAAGAAAATATATTTATAAATAATTATGAAATATTAATGACACTGATTGCAAAAAAAGATATAAATGTAAATATGTCTTTAAATGAAGAGGTAACTAAACAATCTATTCAAGATATGGAAGCTAATTTGCCAGGAGTAGTTGTAGAATCATCATATGCTATTGAAGAAGATGAATTAATAATTACAAAAGGAAAAGAAGGAATAAGTATTGAAACTAATAAATTATTAGATTTAATAAAAGAAAGACTAAATAATATAAAGTTAAATGATGAATATATAGAAATTCCAGTTGTAAATAAAAAACCTCAAGAAATAGATATACAAAAAATACATGATGAAATATATAAAGAAGCCCAAGATGCATATTATACAAAAGATCCATTTACAATTTATCCAGAAGTTGTAGGAATTGATTTTGATGTAGAAGAAGCCAAAAAAATATTACAAGAAGAAAAAGATGTATATGTAATACCACTAACTTTAACACAACCAAAAGTAACTATTAGTCAAATAGGAACGGAAGCATTTCCAGATAGATTATCATATTTTACTACTATGTATGATCCAGGAGACAAAGATAGATCAACAAATTTAAATTTAGCATGCCAAAAACTAAATGGAAAGGTTATAATGCCAGGAGAAACATTCTCATATAATAAAACATTAGGTCCAAGAACAGTAGCAGCAGGATATAAAAATGGTAAAGTATATGAAAATGGAAAAGTAGTAGATGGTATAGGAGGAGGAATTTGCCAAATATCTTCAACATTATATAATGCAGTATTAATGGCAAACTTAGAAATTGTAGAAAGAAGAAATCATCAATTTGTAACATCATATGTTGGACCAGGTAGAGATGCAACAGTTGTTTATGGAGTAACAGACTTTAAATTTAAAAATACTAGAACATATCCAATAAGACTAGTCGCAAGTAGCAAAAATGGAGTAGCAACAATATCAATTTTTGGAATAAAAGAAGAAAATGAATATACATTTGAATTTAAAACAAATAGAATATCTACAATACCATTTACAACACAGTATGTAGAAGATAGTAGTCTAGCACCAGGAAAAGAGGTAGTTGAACAAAAAGGATCAAATGGTCAAATAACAGAAACATATATAATCAAAAAATTAAATGGAAAAGTTATTTCAACAAAATTATTATCTAAAGATACTTATAGTGCAATGACAAGAATAGTAAGAAGAGGAACAAATGGAGCAACATCTACAACACCTGAGATACAAACAACTCCAACAGAAACACAACCAAGCACACCAACAACACCTTCAACATCAGGTGACCAAACATCAACAGATTCAACAAATTCAGGAGATAAAGTAGATACAGAACAACAAAAACCAACTACAGGAAATGATGAAACAACAAGTGGAGAATAAAATTTAGTGTATAAAGCGACGAAAACTTAATTTCGTCGCTTTGCAAACTAAGTATTGACATTATATAAAAAAAATATTATAATAACAAAGTAATCGAAATTTGGGCCATTAGCTCAGTTGGTAGAGCAGCAGACTCTTAATCTGACGGTCGGAGGTTCGATTCCTCTATGGCTCACCAATAAAAAGCACTGTATAGACTTAATCCATACAGTGCTTTTAAAACTTTATGTAAATTTTAAAGAAATTCAATTGACAAAAAGGTAAAAAAATATTAAAATAGTTATATTAGAAAAAAGGGGTGAGGGGAATGATAAAAATATATAATACAGATATAGAAACAAATAAATTCGAAGAAATAAAAGAATTCAAAAAAGGAAGTTGGATAAATCTGACAAACCCCTCAGAAAATGAGATAAAAAAAGTATGCGAAGGAGTAAACATAGAAGAAGACTTTATAAGATACGCGTTAGACATTGAAGAAAAAGCAAGAATAGATGATGACGAAGACGAAAACACAATATTATTTGTAATTGATGTACCATCAATAGAAAAAAATGATGAAAATGATGTATATGTAACAATGCCACTAGGAATGATAGTAGTAAGAGATGACTTTTTTATAACAGTATCATTAAAAAGAAATAAAATAATAGAAGAATTCGAAAAAAGGAAAATAAAAAACTTTCAAACATATAAAAAAACAAGATTTATATTCCAAATACTATACCTAAATTCATCATATTATTTAAACTACTTAAAAAGGATAAATAAAGAAACAGAAATAGCAGAATATATTTTAAAAAATTCAATGAAAAATAAAGAATTGTTAAAATTATTAAGTTTAGAAAAAGGTTTAGTATATTTTACAACATCACTAAAATCAAATGAACTAGTAATGGAAAAAACATTAAGAGGAAAAATAATTAAATTATATGAAGAAGATGAAGAAATACTAGAAGATGCAATTACAGAAAATAGGCAGGCTATAGAAATGGCACAGATATATAGTAATATTTTAAATGGAACAATGGATGCATATGCATCTATAATATCAAATAATTTAAATGGTGTTATGAAATTTTTAACCTCAGTAACTATTATATTAGCAGTACCAACCATGATTTCTAGTTTTTGGGGTATGAATGTAGAATTACCATTTCAAAATAGTAGTATAGGATTTATAATTATGATCGCAATAGCAGTTATTACAACTTTGGTAGTTACTTGGTGGTTAAATAGAAAAGACATGTTAAAATAAAATAAAATAGTGCCATGGACAAGGGGACGGGACAAGGGGACGGGGCTTAAAATCCCTAGATTGATTGAGGGGACGGGGCTTAAAATCCCTATTTTTATTTTTTAAATAAAAATAGGGATTTTAAGCCCCGTCCCCCTGTCCCGTCCCCCAACAATAGAATTAATTTTTTCTAGTTGAGTTTTTAACAAATTATATGTATTCAAATCAATTGAATTATCAGTATTATTCTCATAATTAGAAAGAGTTTTTTCAATATCTAAAAGTTTCATTTTTTTAGTTTTCAAATTTGAATTTTTATACATATAAATAGGTGTATATGTAACTTTATTTATAGATATTTTTCCATCTGAATTTTTAGTAATATTTAAATTTAAAATAATAGAGTTTCTAGTATTTTCAGCATTTTGATCGCAAATAAAGTTACCAGAAGCATATATAACAAAGCAATCTTTAGTTGTACCATCTTCAAGAGTAATGGTTCTTTTTTCCATAGGTTGAAGAACATGAGGATGATTTCCTAAAATAATATCTACACCATTAGAAAACAAAAAGTCTGAAAGTTCTTTTTGCTCATTAGATGGAGTAGTTTGGTATTCATTTCCCCAATGCATACATGCAACAATTAAATCAACATCTTTAGATTTAGCTAAATCTATATGTTTTTTTATTAAATCTCTATCAATTAAATTCACACAATAAGGTTTATCTTCAGGAATAGAAATACCATTTGTTCCATATGTACAATTTAAAAATGCAATATTAATGCCTTTAACATTTTTAATTAGAATATTATTTTGTTCTTCTTGAGATTTATAAGTACCCACATGAGATATTTTAGCATTATCTAAAACATCAATAGTTCGAGATAAACCATCAAATCCCATATCTAGACAATGATTACCAGCTGTAGATAAAACATCAATTCCAATATCAGACAATGCATATGCAAGAGAATCAGGAGAATTGAAAGTTGGATAATTACTATATCCTTTATCTTCACCAGCAAAACAAGTTTCTAAACTACCAACAGATATATCAGAAAATTTTATATAATTTTTAATATCTTCAAAAACATAAGAAAAATCATATTCACCAGTAGAAGAATTATATGCATCCATATATTGAGTATTATGGCACATAACATCACCAATTGCAGTTAAATTAAAAGTTATAGGCTCATTTTCTTTGACTTCTTCCGTAGGTTGAGAAATTTCGTTAGAATCAATTATTATATTATCAGCAGATTTAGACAATTCATCATAATTAGACTTATTTTTATAAAACTCATATAAATATAAACAAAATAATACTAAGAGCAAAATAAAAATTGAAAAAATCAAAATTTTAATATATGGTTTTGTACTTTGAAATGTTCTTTTATTTGGCAATCTTTTTCTTCTGATATTTCTTCCCATAAAAACCTCCGATTAAACAATACAATTTTTATAGTATTAAAAATTTATAAACAGTAATTTAAATATATAGAATTTTTCTATATTTCTATATATGAACAAAATATCATAAAAAAGAAAAAAATTCAATCAAATGAATATAATTTCCAAAAAAACATATAATAAGAAAAAAAGTAAGGAGGAAAAAAATGAAAGTTATAGATAAAATAGCTCTAGTTCTTATCATAATAGGAGCTTTAAACTGGGGATTAATAGCCATATTTAATTTTGATTTGGTTGCAGCATTATTTGGAGATATGTCGATAATTTCTAGAATTGTTTATGGTTTAGTTGGTATTTCTGGTTTATGGGGAATTAAATTATTATTTGATGATTAAAGAAATTTACCAATTTGGGTACTACTAGGGGACGTTCCTCTAATCTCGAAAATTAGGGAATAAAGGGAAGTGCCAAAGGGGA
>CALXAB010000025.1 GCA_944386175.1 uncultured Clostridia bacterium | reverse complement strand
AACAGAGCCAACCGGATATTATGACGGATGGGGAATGTGGAAAAATGATGGAACATTAAAATATAAAATAGATGAAGCAATAGAAACAGTAGAATATAAAGGAAACAAATATATAGTACATCCAGCATTTTGTGATGGAAGAGAAAATGAATATGCAAATGGAGAATGGGACTCAGAGTTACCAGGATTTTGGTTTGCAAAATATGAGATGAGTGGTTCATCAGATTTAAAAAGTGAGCCAAATCTAATATGTTTAAGAGAGATGTCAATAGGAGATCAATATGTAAAAGCAAGAGAAGCAAAATATGGATATACAGGAACAGAAACAAAGATTACATCAGGAGGAACAGAATATACCCATACAAACTTCATGGATAGCCATTTAGTAAAAAATAGTGAATGGGGAGCAGTAGCATATTTAACACAAAGCAAATATGGAAGAAATGGAAATGAAATAGATATAAATAATAATAGTTTATTTAGAACAGGACAAGGCGGAGATTTAGCAAGTACAACAGGAAATATATATGGTATATATGACATGTCAGGAGGAACATGGGAAAGAGCAGCCGGATATAATAAATTATCAAGCTCATATTTAACTAGTTCGACTCAGGGGTTAAATATGACACAAGAAGCAAAAGATGCCGATGGAAACTATACTAGTACAAAATATGTAACAGCATATGAAAATGAAACTAATTCAAGTGTTAATAATGCATATAATGTATGTAAGATTGGAGACGCCATAAAAGAAGTACGTACTGGAAACGACACAAGTAAAGCATGGTTTAGCGACAAATCTTTCCTTGTGAATTTGAGGTCTCCGTTCTTCGAACGTGGGGGCATTTACGATAGTGGTGCTGATGCGGGTGTGTTCTGTTCGAACAATAGCTACGGTAATTCCAACAGCCACTATTCGTTCCGCACCGTGCTTTGTCCGTAGCACTTTGAAAACTTTCCTTGTACCTTGTTCACTTGTAAAGGTATAATTTTATGTAGGAAAATGGCAAAGAAAAATGTCGTTTTTCCTACATATTTTTTATAATCTTGGGGCTTGTCAAGATCAGTGTGTGAATTTTTTTAATAATTTTTGTAAAATGGTAATATCTGGTAAACATCAGGTATTATCATTTTTTATGCTTAAAAAATTCACAAAAATATTGACAAACTCTAAAATATAATATTTTGGTAATAGTAAAAAAAGCTTGATATTAAAAAAATAATATAGCCTGAGTTTGGTAGAAAAAATGTTCGAAAATCATATTGAAACCATTGAAAATAAAGAGATGTACCATCTCAAATTTTATCGGAAAGTTATACACCTGTGAATGAATTTTTTATAGAAATAAAAAAATTTATAATGCTTAGAGTATCAAATGTTACACATAATATATACTAAAAAAATAAGAATGACAATATGAAAGCATAAAATGAAATATAAATTTAAAATAATTGTAACATATTTCACGCATAGCAACCAAAAAAGAATAAATATTTGACAGCTATGCTCTTAGACACTGTAGCAATACAGACAACAAATTTTCAATTTTGATGTCAAACTAGGGAACTCTAAAATATAATATTTTGGTAATAGTAAAAAAAGCTTGATATTAAAAAAATAATATAGTAAAATATAAGTGCAAAGTAAAAAGCAATAAAGTAGAAAATATAAAATAGAAAGAACATAATAAACAGTAAAATTACTATTATATAAAAATTAAATTTAAGAAGGTAAAAAAATGTTTAATAAAAATAAAAAACAAGAAGAAATTCCCAAAGCATTAAGAAAGATGAAAAAAGATAGGGAAGATGAATTGCCAAAAGCATTAAAACATATGAATAAAAACGATTATAAGGAAAAAAGTAAATCTAAGCATAGTAAAGACAAAAAAACAAGAATCAGTAAAAAAACAAAGAAAATTATACTTATAATATTAATTATTATAATATTAGTATGTGGAATTACTTTAGGCGTATCAGCCCATCAATGGAAAAAACTAGCACAAGAAATGATGAATAATAAATATTCTATAGTTTTAGATACATCTGGCAACGAAATAGCAAAACTTGGTAGTGAAAGAAAAAATATAGACATAGATATAAATCAGATACCAGACAATTTAAAAAATGCATATGTTTCAATTGAGGATGAACGTTTTTATTCTCATCATGGTGTAGATATAAAAAGAACTGCATCTGCAATTGCTTCATATATAATACATTTTGGTTCATCTTCTTATGGAGGAAGTACTATAACTCAGCAATTAGTAAAGAACTTAACAGGAGATTCTACAGATAGTATTTTTAGAAAAGTAAAAGAATGGTGGCAGGCATGGCAATTAGAAACATGTCTAGACAAAGATGAGATTTTAGATGGATACTTAAACATTATTTATGTTGGACCAAGTATATATGGGGTAGAAGCAGGAGCTAGATATTATTTTAATAAAAGTTGTAGTGATTTGAGTTTAGCAGAATGCGCATTTTTAGCTGGAATTAATCATTCACCTAATTCATATAATCCATTTACAGAGGAAAACAATTCAGAAAAAATTAAAAAAAGGACAAAAACAGTTCTTTCTAAAATGTTAGAATTAGGATATATAAATGAAACAGAGGAACAAAATGCAACAAATGAAGTTAATTCTGGACTAAAATTTAAAAAAGGACAAATAGAATCTGGAAATGGTGTTTATTCTTACCATACAGATGCTCTTATAACAGATGTTATAAATGATATTTCTAAGAAATACAATATTTCCGAAACATTTGCTACTAACTATGTAAATATGGCAGGATTAACAATTAATAGCACACAAAATTCATCTATACAAAAACAAGCAGAAATAGAATTCGAAAAAAGTAAATATAGTAAACCATCTAAAATTGGAGGTAATTCATCTCAAGCAGCAATGGTAATTATGGATCACTCTAGTGGTCAAGTATTAGCTTGTGTAGGAGGATTAGGTAAAAAAACAGAAGCTAGGTCTTTAAATAGAGCGACCCAAAGTATTAGACAAACAGGTTCTGCAATTAAACCTTTAGCAGTTCTTGCACCTGCAATTGATAAAAAAATAATAACTGCTTCTTCAATCTTTGATGATACAGAAAGAGACTTTGCAGATGGATATCATCCAGTAGATTATGGAAAACAATTAGGGAAAATAACAGTAAGAAGAGCAGTAGAATCGTCTCAAAATATACCATTTGTAGAAATTATGGAAGAATTAAAACCTAAAAATTCTATCAAATATATGGAAAAGATGGGAATAACTACACTAACAAAAGAAGATGAAAGCTTAGTATTATCGTTAGGAGGACTTCAACAAGGTATTAGTCCGCTTGAAATGGCAGGTGGATATGCAACTATTGCAAATGATGGAGAATATATAGAACCAACATTTTACAAAAGTATAGATAATATTTCAGGCAAAGAAATACTAAAACCTAAGCAACAAAAAAAGAAAGTATTTTCAAAAGAAGTAGCTTATATATTAAAAAGTATATTAACTCAACCAGTAAATGGAGCAAATGGTACAGCTACTTATTGCAAAATTTCTGGTGTTGATGTAGCTGCAAAAACAGGTACAACAGATGAAAATTATGATAGATGGCTTTGTGGATTTACACCATATTATACAGCTGTTACTTGGTATGGATATGACCAAAATGAAACTGTTGAATTTAATAAAAGAAACCCAGCAGGTCTTTTATGGGCTAATGTAATGTCAAGAATACATTCAGGATTGAAAACAGCTACTTTTGAAAAACCAAGTGGTGTTATATCAAAAACTATATGTTCTGAAACAGGAAAAATAGCTAAAACAGGTTGTAAAAATACATATACTGAATATTTCTTATGGCTTACTGTCCCTGATCTATGCGACAAACACTCAGGAAATGAATTAGAGAATAATTCAAATAGTGTAACTAATAGCATACAAGAAACAATACAAAATATCACACATGATATTGACGCAGAAGATCCTCAAGAAATACAAAGAAACACAAATGTAACAAATATAATACAAACAAATACGAATTCAAATACTACCAAAACAAATACTACTAGTAATAACATAACTAATAGTTCTAATATATCAAATAATACTAGTTCAAATAGCTTTAATAATAGTACTACTAATAATCTTACTTCAAATAATAGTACAAACAATAATAATACAACGACAAATAACACTAGTTCAAATGTTACAACTAATAGTTCAGAAAATAATACAAGTAATGAAACAAGTAACACAGAATAAAATAACTAAAATTACAATAAAAACAATAAGATAGGAGAAGATATGTCTATAATAAATATTAAAAATTTAACTTTTAGTTATGAAGGAAGTGCAAATAATATATTTGAAAATATATCATTTAACATAGATACAGATTGGAAATTAGGACTAATTGGAAGAAATGGAAAAGGAAAAACGACTTTTCTAAAATTACTATTAGGAAAATATGAGTATATAGGAACAATATCAAAAAATGTTAATTTTGATTATTTCCCATTTGAACTGAAAGATAAAGATAAAATGGCAATAGAAATAGTTTATGAAATTGCACCAAATGTAGAAGATTGGGAAATTATAAAAGAATTAAGCTTATTAAATAGTGATGCAGAAATTCTTTATAAAAACTTCAATTTATTAAGTGGTGGGGAACAAGTAAAAATACTTTTAATAGCTTTATTTTTAAAGGAAAATAATTTCTTATTAATAGATGAACCTACAAACCATTTAGATATAGAAACGAGAAATAATTTAATTAATTATTTAAATAAGAAAAAGGGATTTATATTAGTATCACATGATAGAAACTTTTTAAACAAGGTAGTAGATCACATTATTTCTATTAATAATACAAATATAGAGATACAACAAGGAAACTATTCTACTTGGAGAGAAAACAGAGATAGGCAAGATAAATATGAAATGACACAAAATAATAAATTAAAAAAGGAGATTAGTAGGCTAGAAATTGCAGCTAAAAATACTGAGAATTGGTCAAATAAAGTTGAAAAATCAAAATATAAAACAAATGACTCAGAAACAGCAATAGATAGAGGCTATGTAGGACATAAATCAGCTAAAATGATGAAAAAGTCAAAGGTAATGGAGAATAGAATAAAAAAAGCAATAGATGAAAAAACAGAGTTATTAAAAAATGTAGATAAAAATAATAGTTTAAAAATAGTACCAATAGAAAGCAGAAAAAATGAATTAATTGTAGTTAATAATTTACAAATAAAATATAGTGGTAAAGAAATATTTTCTCCTATATCTTTTGAAATAAAAAATGGAGATAGAATTGGAATTGTTGGCAAAAACGGTGTAGGAAAATCAAGTATATTAAAATTGATTATAGGAGAAGAAATACCATATAGCGGAGAATTAAAAAAAGCAAATGATTTAAAAATATCTTATGTATCACAAAATACAGAAAATTTAAAAGGTAATTTAAAAAATTTCGCTCAAGATAATAAAATGGACGAAACTATTTTTAGAGCCATGTTATCAAAGATGGGATTTACAAGACTGGATTTTGATACAGATATTGCACAAATGAGTGAAGGTCAAAAAAAGAAAGTTTTAATTGCTAAAAGTATTTCGGAATCAGCTAATATATATATTTGGGATGAACCTTTAAATTATATAGATATTCTAACAAGAGTACAAATAGAAGAAGCTATATTAAAATACAAACCAACACTTGTTTTTGTAGAACATGACGAAGCTTTTATAAAAAATGTAGCAAATAAAATAATAAAATTAGAATGATTTATAGACTTTAACTACTGTTATTAATGGAAGAGAATATCGAAATTGCAGAAAAAAGTTATTTACAATTAAATAAACTTTTAGTAGATGCAGCTATAGAAGTGGGATTAACAAATAAGGATATGCTAGAAAAATATACTTTATCAGATGAATTTAAGGAAATATTTATAAATCAAACATATGAAGAGGATATTTATATAAAAGATGTGACAATAAATAGTAATATAATTATTTGTTCTTTACTTTTGAAATATTATGTAATATAATATAATTAGTACATCTCGAAGGGAGTGACAGACAGTATGAATAAAAAAATAGTTACAGTAATAATAGTTTTATTATTACTGTTTGGAGTAATCTTATATTTTGAGGCTACTCCAACGTATGTTGAGTATGTCTCTCAACATTAATATTTTTGGATGAGAAGTAACTTGTTTACTTCTTATCTTTTTGCCTTTAATTATCTGATTAATCATAGAGAGTGTTCTAAAGTAAATCTCAAAACCAAAAAATTTCAATTTCGTATGCGTTCCCAAATTGGAACTTTTTCTTTCTTGGTTACTATTTTCGACATACTTTTTATTATTTATTTATTATATTATAATAGTTACTTATTTATATGCATTGTTATTTTACAAAGGAAGGTGATCAAATTGCCGTTTTTTCATTACTTGACACAAAAAGTGCGAGAAGCAACACAAGATGAGATTTTACTAATTTTATCTAAAGAAGATATTGCTCATCTTCTTTCTAATGGTGTTAGTTTAACTAAAACTATTGGAAGTGATGGACTTACTCGTTACAAAGTCAGTTCAAGTCTCTTGAAAGAAATTTTTTTATTGTAACTTATTAAATGCACTTAGAGGTTCTGGAATAGAACCTCTATATTTATTTGCAGAATAAGGGATTTAAGATCCATTATCTATCAATTTTTCCAATTCTTTTATTTTATCTCTTAACTCTGCAGCTTTTTCAAATTCCATTTCTGCTGCATATTTTAACATCTCATCTGTTAATTTTGTAATAGTATCTTTAATATCTTCTCTATTTTCTAATTTATATTCTACACCTATATCTGATGAATCTATTATACTTATTGTATCTCTAACAGATTTTTGAATAGTTTTTGGTGTTATGCCATGCTCTGTATTATATTGTTGTTGTATTTTTCTTCTTCTATTAGTTTCTGAAATAGCTTTTTCCATACTGTCTGTTAATTCATCTGCATACATTATAACAGTACCATCTGTGTTTCTAGCTGCACGGCCTATTGTTTGTATTAATGACCTTTCTGAACGTAAAAATCCTTCTTTATCTGCATCCAAAATTGCCACTAATGATACTTCTGGAATATCTAAACCTTCTCTTAAAAGATTAATTCCTACTAAAACATCATATTCACCTAAACGTAAATTTCTTATTATTTCCATTCTTTCTAGTGCCTTGGTATCTGAATGAATATAATTTACTTTTATATCTAAACTTTTTAAATATTCTGTTAAATCTTCTGCCATTTTTTTGGTAAGTGTTGTTACTAATACTCTTTCTTTTTTCTCAATTCTTCTTCTAATTTGTTCTAATAAATCATCTATTTGATTTGTAACTGGTTTTACTTCTATTTTTGGATCTAATAATCCTGTTGGTCTTATAATTTGTTCTACTACATTATCTTTACTGTGTTCTTTCTCATATTCTGCTGGTGTTGCACTTACAAATATCACTTGATTTAATCTTTGTTCAAACTCTTCAAATTTTAATGGCCTATTATCAAATGCTGATGGAAGTCTGAATCCATATTTTACTAGTGATTCTTTTCTTGCTCTATCTCCATTATACATTGCCCTTACTTGTGGAATTGTTGCATGTGATTCATCTATTAATAATAGAAAATCTTTTGGGAAATAGTCAAATAATGTATATGGTGGACTTCCTTCTGGTCTTCCACTTATATGTCTTGAATAATTTTCTATTCCAGAGCAAAATCCTGTTTCTTTCATCATTTCTATATCAAAATTGGTTCTTTCTTCTATTCTTTGTGCTTCTATTAGTTTATTTTTTGATTTAAAATATTTTACTCTTTCTTCCATCTCTTGTTCTATAGTAACAATTGCTCTTTCCATTTTCTCTTTAGTTGTTACATAATGTGATGCCGGAGATATTAAAATATGTTTTCTTGTTCCTACAGTTTTTCCTGTTAATGGATTTATTTCTACGATTTTTTCTATTTCATCTCCCCAAAATTCAACTCTTACTGCTGATTCTGATTGATCAGATGGATAAATTTCTACTATATCTCCTTTAGCTCTAAAAGTTCCCCTTTTAAAGTCTATCTCATTTCTTGTATATTGCATTGATATTAATTTTTTTAGTACATTGTCTCGAGATTTTTGCATTCCTGCTCTTAAAGATAACATCATTTCTTGATAATCTATTGGATCTCCTAACCCATATATACATGATACTGAAGCTACAATTATTACATCTTTTGTCTCAAATAGTGATAATGTAGCTGAATGTCTTAATTTATCAATTTCGTCATTTACTGATGAATCTTTTTCTATATAAGTATCTGTAGAAGGAATATAGCTTTCTGGTTGGTAATAATCATAATATGAAACAAAATATTCCACATTATTTTCTGGAAAAAATTCTTTAAATTCGCTATATAATTGTCCTGCAAGTGTCTTATTATGTGCGAGTACTAACGTTGGTTTTTGCACTTTTTGTATTATATTTGCCATTGTAAAAGTTTTTCCAGAGCCTGTAACACCTAATAGTGTCTGGAATTTCTTACCTTCTTTTATTCCTTTACTTAAATATTCTATTGCTTGTGGTTGATCTCCTGTTGGTTTATATTCTGAATGTAATTTAAACATTTGTTTCTCCTAATTTTATCATTTTGAAAAATTATAACACAGTATATATAAAAAAACAAGATGGCTAAAATGCTATCTTGTTATAAAAATTTTAGTAGTAATCCCCAGCTATGATGAGGTGTCAAATTAAATTAATTCAGTTTCTTTTTTTAAGTTATATAAATCATTTTCAACTAAAAGAGTAGCTCTTTTTTTCGTTTTTTCGTCAGAACTTAAAGAGTTTTTAATAAATTCTGGATGTTGAATCAAAAATTCTCTCATTGTTTTATCAGGGGCTTCAAAGAAGTCATTAAGCATTTTTAATTGAAGTTCATTAATAATTTCCATGTCAAAAGCTTTTTTAAATAGACCTTTATCAATATTTACTAAAGAAAAAGATTTTATTCCTTCCGCTTCTATTTTGTCTTTTCCACCTTGCATTCTATCTACAACTACACAAGACCAACAAATATTAGCTCCTAGATTTCTAATAGCTGGTATCCAAGCTCTAATATAGCTTGAAGCGACAGTTATTAAATCAGCAATATGTAAAACTTTTTTATTTCTAAAATCCATATTAATAGTATTTTTGGAAAAGTCGCTATCACTAACAACTACTGAAAGGTCTTTATATATTGAAATATGTGGTTTGTCTAAAAGGTAAGCGATAATGTTTGAGAAGAACCAATCCCTTCTTTCTCCACCTGATATAAAATCAATTTCGTCAACATTTATATTATTTTCAATATATTCTTTCATAGTATCAATAACATCTTTATATATGGCATTGGTATTATATTGCTTTAATACTTTTTGAAAAACTTTTCTAGGCAAAGCTTCTTTATTTACTAAACATTCGTCGATATAACTTAATAATTCTGAGGCTTCTTTTTCGCTTCCGTATATAAAATGTGTATTTATAAAATATGGACCAATTTTTCCGGATGTGTACCAAAATGGCTTATTTTCTTCGTAAAAACGTATTGCATTTGTTTCAAATAAATATGATATAATATTAGACATAATATCTCCTCCTTATATTAGTATTTTAATTTAAAAAGAGAATTTTGTCAATTAAAATATTTTTATGTTTGCTTGTGGACAAATATTGTTGTATTTTTAATTTTGTTATGATAAACTCTAAATATATTTAATATTAATTAAGAAAACAAAAGAGGTGAAAGATAATGAAAGAATTATTAAAAGTAGTAGTAAAAAAACTTTTTATATATTCTCTTATAGTTAATACTATATATTCAATTGCGTATTATGGAGAATCTTTTGCATTATCATATTTTGGAACGAGTCCACTTACTTTAGAAAAAATAATTAAATTGACAATATGTATTTTTATAGTAGATATAATTATGTTGATTGCTGGTAAAATAGGATCATATATAGATAATGTAAATGAACAAAAGACACAAACTGCAATACAAGAATATTATTTTAATAAATTACAATCAATGACAATGGAACAAATAGCAAATACTCATACAGGATATATACATAAATTAATTACAAATGTATCCTTTTATTTTGTTGATGTGATATGGCAATTTCAATCAAGTGTTATACCTTTGATGATTGGTGGAGTGGCTATATTAATAATGGTATGTAAGCAGTCAATAATAACAGGAATTATATGTATAATAATTTCAGTATTAGCGGTATTTTTAAAGTATAATATGATAAAAAACAAACAAATCTTTCAGAAAAAAGCAAATGAAGCAGAATCAAAATATAATGCTACCTTTATTGATTTTATACAAAATATAATAACTGTGAGAAAATTAAATATTGGAAAATTTTGTACAGAAAAAATAAATGAAAATTCAGAAAAATATTTAAAAGCTACAAAAATTAATGAAAGAAAAAGGTCAAATACAAATGGTGTATTTACAGGATTAATGAATTTATTATACTTAGTAGTATTAATAAGTACAGTAATAATGGTTTCAAATGGAGAAGATGGACTACCTTATTTATTATTTTATATGTCAGCATTAGGCAAATTATATTCTAATTTAAATAGTTTAGTTAGAATGATAGATATAAGTGAAAGATTTAAAACAGCGAAAAAACAATTAGATGAATATTTTAGAGATATTAAAGAAGTAAAATTAATAGATAGTTTTAAAGAAATTAAACTAAAAAATATATTATTCTCATATAATAAAAATTCATTAAAAATAAAAATACCAGAATTTATATTAAATAAAGGAGATAAAATTAGTATTATTGGAGAATCTGGACAAGGCAAGACAACAGTAGTTAATATACTTGCAGGATTGTATCCATTGGAATATGGAGAACTATTAATAGATAATAAGAAACAAAAAAATACTAGGTTAGATTTAGTGTTTGTATCACAAGAGGTAGATTTATTTGACTTGAGTATTAGAGATAATCTTTGCTTAGGCAAGAATGTATCAGATAAAAAGATATTAGAATTATTAGAGGAAGCAGGATTGACAGAATGGTATAAGGAATTACCAAATGGTTTGGAAACGATGGTGGGAGAAAGAGGAATAAAACTATCAGCAGGCCAAAAGCAAAGATTAAATTTGATTAGAGGAATTTTAATAGATAAAGAATTATATTTCTTTGATGAACCTACATCAAATTTAGATAGTTTGTCAGAAGAGAAAATTATAAATATGATTGAAAAGTATTTGAAAAATAAAACTTTAGTAATAATAACTCATAGACCTAGACTAGAGAGAATATGCAATAAGCATTATGTCTTTGAAAATCATATGATGAAAGAGATACTTGATAGGTAAAAATTGACAATAAGTATTGTTATAAAGATTACTATTTATGTAAAATATTGAATAAATAAAATAAAAAATATATTGCTAACAAAAATAATGTTTGTTATGATCAAAAAGGAAAATTAATGAATAAATATGTAAAAAATAGGATTAAAGTTAAAAAATTGAGTTTTAATCCTAAAAGGAGGGAATAGATGAAATGGAGTATAATCTATCGCAAAAAAATGATAATCAAAAAAAGCAATATGAAAGTATAATAGAGCAAAATGATAAAAAATGGTTGAAACTTGCTGAAGAAATAAAAAATATTAGAGCAGGTAAAGAGGGAAGAACAAAGGATGGGCAATTTGCAATATTAGAATTACAAATACAACAAGAAGAAATAGAAAGAGATACAGATACAAAAAAAGAGGCAATTGCTGATTTATATGTTAGAGAAATGAAAGAAAACTTAATCCAACGTGAAAGGAATAAAGAAATTTCAGCATCAGAGTTTGCAAATGAAATACGTAAGATAAGAGAATATAAATCAATGATCTCTACTAAAAATTCTATCGAGTATTATGATAAAGAGGAAATAATTATTGAAATGAAATTACGATTAGAACATATGAAAAAAAGCATGGGAAAAGTTCCTAAAGAACAGGCAGATAAAAAGATAGCAGAAATGAAACAAACACTATCTGATAATGAAGAATATAGGCAAGATGAAGTTGATGATTTAGCTAAACAAAACTTTGAATATAAAAGAAAAAATTTATATTATCAAAGAAATAGTGGTGAAATATCTAAAGATGAATTAAAACAAAAATTAGAAGAATTAGAACAAATAAAAGGAAAAATACCAACTAATGAAGAATTTAAAGAAATGTTAACAGATTTATCAGAAAAGCATTTAGAACAACCTCAACAATCACAAGAATATGAAAGAGAAGTTAGCAAGCAAGACATAAACAAATGCCACAAACATTTGATATATAGATATACCCAAGATTATGATAATAAGGTTTTGGAGTATTTTTTGCAGACACTAGGAGGTAGGGGTATGACACATGCAGACAGTATGGAATATGTTGTAGAAAGATTAGGCGAAGAATATGCAAGAGGGGCAAAGGGAGAAAAAGCTGAAATGGCTAAACAATTTGCAATGCTTGAAGTGCAAGGAAAAAATGATGATTTCACAAATATATATAATTTTAAAGAAACAAAAGGATATGATAACCCAAAGTTATTATTACAATTAGAAAAAGTTAATGGATTAAATATTGAGGAATTAGAAGATATAATAGGACTTGATACTTCTCCATTACACCAAGATATATTTGTTGCAACTTATGAAATTAACGAATATGACCATGCTTTGAAAGAGAGTGTACTGAAACCTATTAAAGAATATTATCAAAGAGACAAAAATGGAGATTTTAATATCATTGGAACAGGTACAGAGCATAAAACTACATTTGTAATAGATGGTATGAGTTTTAATGTTGATACTGACCAAGTGTTACAAGGGGATTCACTTGAAAAAATAACTCAAAGAGAAATGAGTGATAGACTTATTAAAAATGGAATTGAAGATTCATTAAAAAGTGGTAAAGTAACAAAAGGAGCAAAATTAACAGATGATTTAGTAAATGCATATGAAAATGCAAGAATAAATCAAGAGGATATGAACAAAGCTTATGAAAGACTAAACAGAACAAAAGCTGAAAGAGAACAATCACATAATCAAACAGAAACAGATAAATTTAGAGATAGGTAGGTAATAAGAATGAATGTACAAACACAAGAGATATATTCAGAAGTTTATAGTATATTAAATTTATTAGGAGAAAGCTATATAAAAAAATTACCAGTTAGTTTGTTTAATATGATAAAGGAAGAAAAAATGCAAGATTATAGTCCTGAATATGATTCGAAAATCAATTTAGAACAACAGAATATTAAGAGAGAAACTTTATCAATGATTGCATTATTTCATCTTAATTATTGGTGCGATTCAGATGAGGAAAAAAACGAATTAAAAACATTATTCAAAACTAATGAGGAAAAACATCAAGCAGAAATTAGAGAAAAATATAATCCAGACAATTTATTTAAAAAGCATAGCTTACAACAAGAGGAGAAACTTATAACAAATGAAATAGCTATGATAGAATATAAAGAACCCTTATTCAAGAGGCTTATTAATAAAATAAAAAATATATTTCATATAAATTGAATTTAATAATAGTCCATTAGATTATAATCATTATGTAATTGACCAAGATATTGCTCCAATCGTCAGAAGAATATTTATCTTGGCAAGAAATAGTAAAACACCAACAGAGATAGGAAAAATACTAACAGACGAGAAAACTTAGTGCCATCAGAAGTTGTAGGAGATGGACATACAAGTTTTGTTCTGGAAAAATAAACCAAATAAAAGTACCATATAGTTCAGATGGAAGCATATTAGAGTATTATAAAGGCTTAATAAATAGTAATGTGATTATGGCATCAGGAGGAGTGGAAAGTATAATTGACTAAAAATTTAATGTTCCATTTTTTAGAAAAAGATTGAAATATTTCCGATAAAATGATAATATAAAATAAATCAAAAATAAGGAGGAAATATATGATAACTTTACTAAAAAATGGAACATTAATAGATTACAAAACTAATACATTTGAAAAAAAAGACATATTAATAGAAAATGAGAAAATCAAAGAAATCGCTTCAAATATAGCAGAAGAAGCAGACAAAATAATTGATTGTACTAATTTATATATTATGCCAGGGATGATTGATATTCATTGTCATTTAAGAGAACCAGGATTTGAATACAAAGAAACAATCGAAACTGGTAGTAAAAGTGCTGTTGCAGGAGGTTTTACTACAATTTGCCCAATGCCAAATACCAAACCAACTCCGGATAGCACTATTATTTTGAAAAAAATAATAGAAGAAGGTAAAAGAGTTAATTTATGTAATATATTACCATATGCTTCAGTATCAAAAGGAGAAAAAGGAGAAGAACTAGTAAATTTTGAAGAACTAAAAAAAGCAGGAGCTATAGCATTTTCAGATGATGGAATGCCAGTAGTAAACAGTAGAATGATGAGACAAGCAATGATTGAAGCAGACAAGCTAGGAACATTTATAGCTTCACATTGTGAAGAAAAGTCAGTTTCAGCAGGAGCAATAAATGCAGGAAAAGTAGCAGAACAATTGGGTGTAGAAGGAGTATTACCAGAAGCAGAAGAAATAATGGCAGCAAGAGAGATTGTAATTTCAGAAACAAATAATGTAAGAGGACACATATGCCATATAAGTACAAAAACAACAAAAAATATGGTAAGAGATGCAAAAAAACGTGGTGTAAAAATAACATGTGAAACTTGTCCACATTATTTTACATTTACAGTAGATGAAGTGTTAAAGTCAGGGACAAACGCGAAAATGAATCCACCATTAAGAGAAGAAAAAGATAGACAGGCAATAATCGAAGGACTAAAAGAAGGAACAATAGACTGTATTATAACAGACCATGCACCTCACAGTGAAGAAGAAAAAGCGCAAGAATTAGGAAAAGCACCAAATGGAATAATAGGTTTTGAGACAGCTCTATCAGCAGAAATTATGAATTTAGTGGATACAGGACATTTATCATATTTAGAATTAGTAAAATTAACATCATATAACCCAGCTAAATTATTAAAAATAGATAAAGGAACTATAGAAACAGGAAAAATAGCTGATATCACAATATTCGACCCAAATGAAGAATATGTATATACAAAAGAAATGGTAGTATCAAAAGCAAAAAACAGTCCATTCATAGGAAAAAAATTAAAAGGAAAAGTAAAATATACAATAGTTAATGGTAAAGTAGTATATGAAAATTAAGATTTAGAGTACCAAAGGGGACGTTCCTTTAATCCCGAAAATTAGGGAACAAAGGGACGGACCTGTATAAAATCAAAAACAAGTCCGTCCCTTTGTTCCCTAATTTTCGGGATTAAAGGAACGTCCCCTTTGGCACAGAGAGGAGTTTTAAAAGTGGAAAATGCAATTGATAGATTAATAAATAAAATTAAGCAAACAAATAATCCAACAGTTATAGGTATAGATCCTAAATATGATATGATACCAGAATGTATAAGAAATAAATATGGTAAAACCTTAGAAAATGTTTCAAAAGCAATATTAGACTTTAATATTGAATTAATAAATAATACATATGATATAATACCAGCAGTAAAATTAAATATAGCATTTTATGAAATGTATGGGATAGAAGGAATAAAAGTATTTGACGAAACTTGTAAATATGCAAAGAAAAAAGGAATGATTGTTATTGCAGACATAAAAAGAGGAGATATTGGTTCAACAGCTCAAAGTTATTCTAATGCTTTTTTAGGAAAGACAAAAATAGGAGAAATGGAAGAAAATATTTTTGATGTAGATTTCGTTACTGTAAACCCATATATGGGAAGTGATTGTGTACAGCCTTTTATAGATGACTGTAAAAAATACAATAAAGGGATATTTATACTAGTAAAAACCTCAAATCCATCTTCTGGAGAATTACAAGATAAGAAGATAGAAGGAGGAGAAAAAATATATATAGAAGTATCAAAACTAGTAGAACAGTGGGGAAAAGATTTAATAGGAGAAAATGGCTACAGCAGTGTAGCAGCAGTTGTTGGAGCAACTTATCCAAATCAATTAAAAGAAATAAGAGAGATTGCACCACATACATATTTCTTGATTCCTGGTTATGGAGCTCAAGGAGGAAAAATAGAAGATATAGCCTTAGGATTTGATAACAATGGACTAGGTGGCATTGTAAACGCTTCAAGGAGTCTAATGTATGCATATAAATCAGATAAATGGAAAGATGAATTCGAAGAAATAGATTATGGCAAAGCTACAAGAGCAGAAGCTATAAGAATGAAAGAAGAATTAAATAAATCAATTAATTTAAACAATAAAAAATAAGTTATATAATAACTAATCTAAAACTTCATGCAAATTATTGTATTATTAAAAAATATAAATAAAAAGTTACTAAGGAGAAAAATAAATATATAAAATTAATAAAATATAAAAAAGAGGAGGACTAAAATGCCAAAGCAAATATTTGCAAAACTAGTAAATAAAGAACAATTAGCAAATGATATATTTAAATTTAGTGTAAAAGCAGAAGAAATTGCTAAAATATCAAAACCAGGAAATTTCATAGAAATTAGAGTTTCAGATCAAGTGGAACCATTTCTAAGAAGACCAATAAGTATATATAATTTAGATAAAGAGGAAGGAATATTAGAATTTATATTTCAAGTTAAAGGAAAAGGAACAAAAATACTTTCTAAGAAAAAAATTGGAGACGATATAGATATAATAGGACCTTTAGGGTTTGGAACATTTAAGTTTGAGGGAAATAAAAAAATAGCTATAATAGGTGGAGGAATAGGAGTATTTCCTTTACAAGAATTAGCAAAACAGGCTAAAAAAATCAATATCGAAGTAGATACGTATTTAGGTTTTAGAAATAAGGAATATGTTGTTTTAGAAAAAGAGTTTGAAAAAGTATCAGATAAATTAGTTATAACAACAGATGATGGAAGTTATGGAGAAAAAGGATTTGCAATAAACTTTTTAGAAAAAGAATTAAATAGTAAAAATTACGATTGTATATATGGATGTGGACCACTTCCTATGTTAAAAGCTATACAAAAATTATCAGTAGATAAAAATATAGAATGCCAAATATCTTTAGAGGAAAAAATGGCATGTGGTCTTGGAGTTTGTTTAGGATGTGCGGTAAAGACAGCTAAAAGCTCAAAGAAAAATCCAGAATATTGGCATGTATGTAAAGGCGGACCAGTTTTTAATGCAAGAGATGTAGAAATTGAATAAATCTGAAAACCTTAACATTTGAACAACTTTTAACATTTAACTTGGACTTTCCATAAATTTGTTCTTGCACCAATTTTACATATGTAAAATTGTGTGCATCCGTTGTGAGAAGCACTTTTTATACAATAGGAAAGTTACCCTTTACTATTGTATAAAAAATTTATAATTTTAAAAAATTAAGCAAAAAAGGAGATATAGAAATGCCAGGATTTACAATACATATAGCAGTAGCAAAAGAATATATAAAGAACCATAATGGAAAAATACAAAATGAAGAAGAATTTATAAAAGGATCTATTGCACCAGATATGAATGAGAATATGAATGATAAATGTAATAATAAAAATTTATCACATTATGGAAAATGGGGAAAAGGAAATGCATATACAAATTTTACACTATTTTTAAAAGATAATAAGGTTAATCTACAACAAGACTATTGGATGGGATATTTTTTACATTTATTAACAGATCATTATTTTTATAATAAATATTTTAAAATAGAACTTGAAGAAGCATTAAAAGCAAAGGATTCTTTTTATAATGATTATGACTGCTTAAATGAATTATTGATAAATAAATATAATATTAAAATTAACGAAAATATTCAAAAAAACATTCAAAAATATATGAACTTTTTAGATGAAAAACCTAAATATTTAACTGAAAATAAGACAGTAAATTTTATAGAAAATATGGCAAAAATTAATTTTGATAAGCAAATAGAGATAATAAAACAAAATAGAATGGAGGAAATATTTTAAATGAATACAAATATTAATTTAGCAGGTATAAAAATGAAAAATCCAGTTACAGTAGCTTCAGGAACATTTGGATATGGAAGAGAATTTAGTCAATTTTTTGATTTAAGTAAATTAGGAGGAATAATAACTAAAGGTACATCATTAAATCCTAAAAGTGGAAATAGACCATCACGAGTATGTGAAACAGCTAGTGGAATGTTAAACAGTATAGGATTACAAAACCCAGGGGTTGAATACTTTGCTCAAAATGATTTACCATTTTTAAAAAAATTTGATACTGCCATTATTGTAAATGCATGTGGAAGTTCAATAGATGAATATGTAGAATTATGTAAGATATTAAACACACTAGATATAGATGGTGTAGAATTAAATTTGTCATGTCCTAATGTTAAAGAAGGTTGTATGGCTTTTGGTAATACATATGAAGGAGTTAAAGCAGTAACTAGCCAGGTAAGAAAAGTTTTAGATAAACCATTGATAGTAAAACTTACACCAAATGTAACAGATATAGCATCAATAGCAAAAGCAGTAGAGGACGCAGGTGCAGATGGAGTTTCATTAATAAATACTCTTTTAGGAATGAAAATTGATATAAACAAAAGAAAACCTGCACTTGCTAATAATACAGGAGGACTTTCAGGACCTGCCATAAAACCTGTTGCAGTAAGAATGGTATATCAAGTATCACAAGCTGTTAATATTCCTGTTTTAGGTATGGGTGGAATAGTAACAGGTGATGATGCTATAGAATTTATGCTAGCAGGAGCAACAGCAATATCAATAGGAGCAGGAAATTTTATTGATCCATATGCAAGTGTAAAAACTGTAGAAGAAATTGAAAATTATATGAAAAAATATAATGTGAATGATGTAAATGACATAATAGGTAAAGTTGAGATGAATTAAACAAATAAAAACAGTTGTATAAAAAAACATGATTTGATATAATTTGAATATCATTATAATATGCCATATAGAAAGAAAATTGAAGATATATAGGCAATTACTAAAATACTTTCTATTAAATAAGAAAGGAGCTATAAAATGGAACAAAAAAATGATAAAAAAGAATGTAGCAATTGCAAAAAGGACAAATTTTTAAAAGAATTATTTGATACATATTTACCACAAAAAGACAATTTAATACAAATGTTAAATGAAGCACAAGAACACTATGGGTATATTCCAATGTATGTACAAGAAGAATTATCACAATATTTAAAAATACCTATGGCAGAAATATATGGAGTAGTAACTTTCTATTCAAGATTTTCATTAAAACCAAAAGGTAAATATAATATATCAGTTTGCTTAGGAACTGCATGTTATGTTAAAGGTTCTCAAAAAATAATGGATAGATTACAAGAAAAGCTAGGAATAAAACCAGGAGAAACGACAAAAGATGGACTATTTTCAATAGAAGAAACAAGATGTGTGGGAGCATGTGGTTTAGCACCAGTTTTTACTGTTAATGGCGAAGTTTATGGGAAAGCAACTGTGCAAAAACTAGATCAAGTAATAGATGAATTAATGTCTCATTAATGTCATAATTATTATGAGATAAAATATATTTCAGAAAATTTTCTAAATATGGTAAATATCTCGTCTACAAAATATTTCAAATGAGGCAAAGAGGAGGTAAAAAATTGAAAACTTTACAAGAACTTCATAAAATAAGAGAAGAAAAAAGAAAAGAACTAGAATTAAGAGTAAATACTAAAACTGATACTAGAGAAAAACATATTTTAGTATGCCATGGAACTGGATGTACTTCTTCAAAATCACCACAAATTTTAGAAAATTTTAAAAAGATCATTAAAGAAAAAAATATACAAAATGTAAGAGTAATTAAAACAGGTTGTTTTGGATTATGTGCAAAAGGACCTATAGTTATAATTAGACCAGAAGATACTTTTTATGCAAATTGTACACCAGAAGATTGTGAAGAAATAATACAATCACACATTATAGAAGGGAAAATTGTAGAAAGATTATTAGCTAAAGATATTGATGGAAGCAAAGTTAAAAGTTTAGACGAATTATCTTTTTACAAAAAGCAAATGAGAATTGCATTGAAAAATTGTGGTATTATCAATCCAGAGAATATTGATGAATATATTGCTTTTGATGGATATAGAGCATTAGAAAGAGTTTTAAAAGAAATGTTTCCAGAAGAAGTTATAGATATTATTAAAAAATCAGGACTTCGTGGTCGTGGAGGTGCTGGTTTTCCAACAGGAAAAAAGTGGGAACTGACAAGACAGTCAGATGGAATACAAAAATATGTAGTTTGTAATGCTGATGAAGGTGATCCAGGAGCATTTATGGATAGAAGCATACTAGAAGGCGATCCACATAGCGTCTTAGAAGCCATGGCAATTGCAGGATATAGTATAGGAGCAAATAAAGGATTTATATATGTAAGAGCAGAATATCCAATTGCTGTTCAAAGATTAAAGATAGCAATTAAACAAGCTGAAGATTACGGAATATTAGGGAAAAATATATTTGATACAGACTTTTGTTTTGACATAGAAATTAGACTAGGAGCAGGAGCTTTTGTATGTGGAGAAGAGACAGCACTTTTAGAATCAATAGAAGGGAAGAGAGGTCAACCGAGAGTAAAACCACCATATCCAGCACAATCAGGATTATGGGGGAAACCTACATTGATTAATAATGTAGAAACATATGCAAATATTACACAAATTATATTAAAAGGAGCAGAGTGGTTTTCATCAATAGGAACAGAAAATTCAAAAGGAACAAAAGTATTTGCATTAGGAGGAAATGTAAATAATATAGGACTAGTTGAAGTACCAATGGGAACAACATTAAGAGAAATTGTTTATGACATAGGAGGAGGAATTCCAAATGGAAGAGACTTTAAAGCAGCTCAAACAGGAGGACCATCAGGAGGATGCATTCCAAAAGAACATTTAGATACACCAATTGATTACGAATCTTTAAAAACGATTGGTTCTATGATGGGATCAGGAGGATTAATAGTAATGGATGACACCAAATGTATGGTATCACTTGCCAAATTCTATCTTCAATTTACAGTAAGCGAAAGCTGTGGAAAATGCACACCATGCAGGATTGGAACAAAAAGAATGTTAGAAATATTAGAAAAATTATGCAGTGGAGAAGGTGAAGAATTAGACATATATAAGCTAGAAAAATTAGCTGTAAATATTCAAAAATCAAGTATATGTGGATTAGGACAAAGTGCACCAAATCCAGTTATAAGTACACTTAAATATTTTAGAGATGAATTTAGACAACATGCTATAGCAAAAGAATGTAGAGCCTTAGAGTGTAAAGCAATGGCTAAAATAGCTATAGACCCAGAAAAATGTAAAGGCTGTGGATTGTGTCAAAAACACTGCCCAGTTAATGCAATAAGTGGAGAAGGCAGAGAAAAAAGGACTATAGATCAAGAAAAATGCATAAAATGCGGAACATGTTTAGCATCATGCCCATTTCATGCAATCGGAAATTAACAATAGAAAGAGAGATATATATGGAAAAAAATTTAATTAATTTAACTATAGATGATCAAAAAGTTACAGTTCCAGAGGGTACAACTATTTTGAATGCAGCTAAACAAGTTGGAATTGACATACCAACATTATGTTTTTTGAAAGATATTAATGAAGTTGGAGATTGCAGAATGTGTATAGTTGAAGTTGAAGGAAGACGTGGTTTTGCAACTTCTTGTATCCAAACAGTTGAGGAAGGAATGGTTGTACATACTCATACACCAAATGTTTTAGAAGCAAGGCATGTTATTTTAGATTTAATTATATCTAATCATGCAAAAGATTGCTTAACTTGTACGCGTTCAGGAAATTGTGAGTTGCAAGCACTTGCAACTAAGTTTAATGTTTTGAATGTTGAATTCCCAGGTGAAATGACTAAACATAAAATAGATGATCTATCACCATCAATAGTAAGAGATTTTAATAAATGTATTTTATGCAGAAGATGTGTAGCAGCATGCAAGAATGTACAACAAATAGGTGCAATTGATTGTATTAATCGTGGATTTGAGTCTTGCATATCTACATTTGGAGATAATAGTTTAAATGATGTAAATTGTACTTTTTGTGGTCAATGTATAGAAGCATGTCCAACTGGAGCGTTACATGAAAAAGAGACAATAAATGATGTATGGGTAAAACTAAAAGATCCAGACGCATATGTAATAGTGCAAACAGCACCTGCTGTTAGAGTTGCTCTTGGAGAAGAGTTTGGAATGCCAATTGGTACAAATGTAAAAGGGAAAATGATAACAGCATTGAAAAGACTAGGATTTGATAAAGTATTTGATACTAACACAGGTGCTGACTTTACAATTATGGAAGAAGCAACAGAATTTATTGAAAGATTTAAGGAAAATGATAATTTACCTATGATTACATCATGTAGTCCAGGTTGGGTAAAATTTATAGAAATGAATTATCCAGAATTGTTACCACATTTATCATCATGTAAATCACCACACCAAATGTTTGGAGCAATATGTAAGACATATTTTGCTGAAAAGCAAAATATTGATCCTAAAAAAATTTATATGGTATCAGTAATGCCATGCATAGCAAAAAAATTCGAGAGCAAACGCCCAGAAATGGAAAATGACGGACTTCGTAATGTAGATAATGTAATAACTACACGAGAACTTGCAAGAATGATAAAACAAGCAAATATAGAATTTGAAAAATTAGAAGACAGCCAATTTGACGACCCAATGGAAGAAGCAACAGGTGCTGGAGCAATATTTGGAACAACAGGAGGAGTAATGGAAGCAGCATTAAGAACTGCTCAAGATATATTATCAGGTAAAGACTTAGAAAAAATCGACTTTAAACAAGTACGTAATAGTAAAGGAATAAAAAGAGCAACAGTAAATATTGCTGGAAAAGATTTAAATGTAGTTATAGCAAGTGGATTAGCAAATGCTAGAAAAATATTAGAAGAAATTAAAGAAGGAAAAGCAGATTATCAATTTGTAGAAATAATGGCATGCCCAGGAGGATGTATAATGGGTGGAGGCCAACCTATAAAAAGCTCCAAAATACGTTCTGAATTAGACATTAGAAAACTAAGATCAAATGCATTATACACAATTGACGAAAAAAGTGTAATTAGGAAATCACATGAAAATCCAACATTACAAAAAATTTACAAAGAATATTTAGGAAAACCAGGAGGACACCTAGCACATAAATTATTGCATAGTGCCAAAGGGGACGGGCTATTTTGGCACGATTATAAAAATAAATAGAAATATATAGAAAATATATAAAAAATAAATAGAAATGTTAATGATAAGATAAAAGAAAACATAGAAAATTATAGAAAATTAGTAAAGGAGTGCCAAAATAGCCCATCCCCTTTGGCACAAATTGAGAGGAGTTATTATGAAAGAATATATAAAGCAAAACAAATGGCATATATTATTAATATTATTAGGAACAATATTTATATTTATTCCAGCATTTCATACTAATATATGGTTTGATGAATCATATAGTGTTGGAATTGTAACACATTCATTTGCAGATATTTGGAAGATTGGCTCACATGATGTACATCCTATATTGTATTATTGGATATTAAAAGTAATTTCGTTAATATTTGGACAAAATATACTAGTTTATAGAATTTTTTCGGTTTTAGGAATAGTGGTTTTAGGAATATTAGGATTAACACATATTAAAAAAGACTTTGGCAAAAAAACAGGACTATTATTTACATTTTTTAGTTTTTTTCTACCAGTAATGTTAAATTACGCATCCGAAATAAGAATGTATTCATGGACTATAGTATTTGTAACTTTAATGGCAATATATTTATATAGATTTATACAACAAAAAAATTTAAAAAATATTATATTATTTGGCATATTTAGTTTAATTAGTTGTTATATGCATTATTATGCCTTAGCATGTGCAGGAATACTAAATTTAGGATTAATTATATATATAATCAGAAAAAGAAATGAGTTTGATAAAAAGATAATAAAGCAATTTATAGCAGTTGAAATAGCTCAAGTTTTATTATATCTACCTTGGTTTATATATTTTGTAATGCAATTTATAAGAGTAAAAGGAGGATTCTGGATTTCCTTAGAAATACCTCAAATATTTATAGATATTGTAGATTTTCAATTTAAAGGAAACTTAAATCAAACAATATCATTAATAGTATCTATATTGTTATACATATACATAGGTTTTCTAATATATAAAAGCATAAAAAGCAAACAAGATATTAAACCAGGAATAGTTCCAATTGCTATATATTTACTTATAATTATTGTAATGTTTATGATATCTCTAAGTTCACCAATATTATATGCTAGATATTTATTTACAATAACAGGGCTTCTAATATTTTTCTTATCATTTTTTATGGAAAAGGAAAAAAACAAATATATTACAATAGGAATATGTGCAATAATAGCTATAATGGCAATTGTTAATAATGTGAAAATTTGCCAGGAAAATTATGATGAATCAAATGGCAAACAGATGGAATATTTAAAAGAAAATTTAAAAGACGATGATATAATAATATATAAAGAAATAGGACAAGGTGGAGTAGTAGCTGTTCAAACGCAAGATTATAAACAATATTTTGTTAATTTATATAATTGGTCAATAGAAGATGCATATAAAGCATATGCTCCACAAATGGAGGTAGCTTATTCATTAGAACAAATAGAAAATAATATTAATGATAGATTAGTTATAATAGATACACCAGACTATGCTTTTTATAATAATGATTTTAAAAATAAGGATAGCTATGATATTATTAGTATGGAAAAATTTGATACTAAATATAAAAATATTGGATATGGAATAATAATATTGGAGAAAAAATCTTAATAGGGAGGATTAAAATTATTAATGAAATAAAAAGGTATAGATAAATCTCACATAATTGATATTGCTTTAGATGACAGAACAAATAAAGAATCAGGAGATTCAGATAATATTTTAAAATATATTAAGGAAAAAATTGTAGATGACAATATATATTATATTTTATTAGATGAAAATAGTTTAGATTTATAATAATATTAATAAGGGTTGTAGAAAGGATGAATTAAAAATGGACAAAATATCAATAATAGTATCATGTTATAACGAAGAAAAAGCATTGCCATTATTTTACGAAGAAATAGAAAAAGTAAAAAACAAAGATTTCCAAGATGTAGAATTTGAATATATATTTGTAAATGACGGTTCATCAGATAAGACACTAGATATAATAAAAAAATTAAGTGAAAAAGATAACAAAATAAAATATATTTCTTTTTCAAAAAACTTTGGCAAAGAATCTGCAATGTATGCAGGATTGGAAGCTTCAACAGGAGATTATGTAACACTTATGGATGCGGATTTACAAGATCCACCATCATTACTAAGAAAGATGTATGATATAATTAAAAATGACGGATATGATTGTGTTGGAACAAGGAGAGTAACTAGAAAAGGTGAACCTCCAATAAGAAGTTTTTTTGCTAGAATTTTCTATAAATTAATAAATAAAATGTCAAAAGTAGAGATGGTAGACGGTGCTAGAGATTATAGGTTAATGACTAAACAAATGAAAGATGCTATTATTTCAATGAAAGAATATAATAGATATTCAAAAGGACTATTTAGTTTTGTAGGATTTAATACAAAATGGATAGAATATGAAAATATAGAAAGAGTAGCAGGAGAAACAAAATGGTCTTTCTGGAAACTATTCAAATATGCAATTGAGGGAATAACCGCATTTTCTACAGTTCCTTTAATTTTGGCATCAGCCATAGGAATAATATTTTGTTTAATTTCATTCTTAATGATAATAGTAATTATTGTAAAAACTTTAATATTAGGAGATGAAACGAATGGTTGGCCATCACTTGTCTGTATAATATTTATGGTATCTGGAATACAACTATTTTCTATTGGTATCATAGGGCAATATTTAGCAAAAACATATTTAGAAGTAAAGAAAAGACCAATTTATATTATAAAAGAAAAAAATTTTTAAGGGGACGGACCTTGAGATTGCCATTAGGGACGGGCTATTTTGGCACACTTAGGATCTAGGGGACGTTCCTTCAATCCCTAAAAT